>VGEM01000232.1 GCA_016869315.1 Alphaproteobacteria bacterium
GCCAGCCTCCAAAAACTCCTTCGACCAACTGTAATACAGGCTCTCCGCGATCCCCTCACGGCGGCACAACTCCGAGATCGAATACTCGCCGCGCAAACCGGCCAGCACGATCCTGATCTTCTCTTCTGCTGAATATTTCTTGCGCGTTGCACGGCGAATGTCCCGCACGTGCTGTTCGGCCGTCTCTACAGGCACGGATTTCTGTTTCATCTTCGCTTCCTTTAAGAGCTACGATGAACCAGAAATCCTCCAGTATCAAACTACGCCACCCTGTCTAACGAACGCTGACGGCGGACACCTTCAGGAACCCAGCAAGGCGTTCCTGCACGAGATCATTCAAAAGCTGAACGACCTGTTCGAAGGGGAGTTATCGGATCAGGACAAGGTGGTTTATGTGAACAACGTGATTAAAGGAAAGCTACTGGAGTCCGAAACGCTACGGCAGCAAGCGGCGAACAACACCAAAGAGCAGTTCGCCAATTCCCCCAATCTCAATACTGAACTTTTGAACGCGATCATGGGCGCGTTGGATGCCCACAACGCCATGAGTACCCAGGCGCTCAATTCGAAGAGGGTTCAGGATGGCATCAAGGACATCCTGCAGAATCACGCCCGGCTGTGGGAAACCCTTCGCGATCAACCGGCGAGGTAAGTTTGCCAGCGCCGACGACCGATGGCCGCTCACTTACCTAACACTTACCCGAACGTGTAACACTTTGAGGTATAGCCGGTCTTCCTTCGTAACACATTGATTTATATGTTGAAGATGGTGGGCGCACCAGGACTCGAACCTGGGACCCGCTGATTAAGAGCCTTCAGCTTCAAATTGTCCTCGGTCTGCCGCTGTTTCAGCGCGCGCAGGGCATCGCGCACGGCCTCACTCGCGTTCTGATACGCGCCTGATTTGACCGAGCGGGCGATGAAAGCGTCCTGTTCGCGCGTGAGGCTGATATTGCGTGTGGGCATGAATGCTCTCCAATCGGGATGAAAATATCACGGTTGGCAAAGTTTGCCAGCGGCGTCAGCACCCATACGAGCCATAAGCGAAACCGCCCGAGGTTGCCGCCGGGCGGTTCAAGTTCTCGCAGCAAAACTGAATTGACTTACGCCGTCGCCGGCTTGGTCGCGTTCAGTACGCCAAAGCCCGGCAGCAGTTCCGGCTCCTTCTCATTCAGCGCGAAGCCCTGCTTGCGGATCATGTCGGGCAGACCATTGGTGCGGAATTTGAGCGTCCACACTTCGTTGTTCCAGCGATGGTCCATCCAGCTCCGGTAACTGCCATAGGCGGTGCGGCGTTGCGCGCCGGTGAGCTTGAAGTCGAGCGGATACCAGATGCCACCAGGGCGCACGATGCGCCAGGCTTCCTTGACCGTCGCTGCGGTGCCGGCCGGATCGACTTCGTGGTACATGATGTAGCTGGTGACGATGTCGAAGTGGTTGTCCGGGAACTTGGTTTCCTCGGCGAGGCGCTGAGCAAAGTTGATATCGAGCCCACGTTCGACGGCGCGCAGGTGTCCATAGCGGATCATCGGGCCGCCGACATCGATGCCCCAAATCTCTGCGTCCGGAAACCGCTCCTTGAGCGCGCACGAGAGCTGGCCGACGCCGCAGCCGATATCGAGGATGCGTTTGACCTTGCCGTCGGCCGGGATCGGCATGCGGTTGGCGGAACCGCGATGCAGTTCATCCTGGTAGTTGCGCCCCGTATAGAAGGCATTGGTGCCGTAGTGGTAGGCATGGCCTGCAAACGGGCTACCGACATAGCCGCCGGGCTGAATGTGAATTTCGTGCTTCACATAATCCGGCATCTTCATGCCGGGATTAAGCTCGAGCGTGCCGGGACCCTTCTTGTCGACTGCTTCCATTTCCGAGAGATAGCGGTCGGAATTAGCCTCGAAATGTCCAAGGAGATCGTTCCACATCAGTTGCTGCGCACTCAGCCAGGTGCGCGTGCTGAGAGCGATGGTTGGATCGTTCTCGAGCATGGCAATCGCCTCGGCGTAGGGCACCTCGGCCTTGGGGTCGATACCCTTGGATTTGAGGATCGCATCGGCGCGCCGCATGCTGGCCGCCGACATCTCGCGGTTCACCATCGTGCGGAAGCTGGTGAGAAAGTCCTGGCGGCTGTCGAGGTCGAGCTCTGGCAGGCGCTCGAGAACGCCAATCGATCCGCGCGGGGCCATCGTGCCTTCGGCCACCTTGGCCTTGGCATTCTTCTTGGCTTCTGCCGCGCGACCGGTCAGGGAGGCGAACGCGCCGGAAACGGCGGCGGCGGCGCCCATCAACGTACGACGATTGAACATCTATCTGCGCTCCTGGTGATCAATTGAACTTGCGTTCTTCGCCAAACGGTCGTGCGCCCGAGGTGTCGCGGGACAGCACGGCGTACACGCGCTTCACCATCTCCTCGCGTTCCTTTTGCCAGCCGGCGCGTTCTTCCTCGGACGGCACATACTGCTCGACCATTTCCGAGGTCACCTTGCCCTTCTTGGCCATCAGGCTTTCAACGATGCGAAGGCGCTGGCGGTCCGACCAAATTTCGGCGCCGAGCGCGATGACGACCGTCATCAGATTGTCGATGTGCGGGTTGCCCAGGAACACGGCCTGGTCGGTGTCGCCCTTGATGAAATCAGAGGCATAGGTTTGGCGGTCGGTCTTCTTCGCGTCGGCCATGGGAGGGTCCTTTCGTGGTCCGTCAACGAGCGCAATATGGGCGCGGGCCGGCGCCGATTCAACGCCGATTGGGCGCGACGGTCGGGCTTCGGATATCGGCCAAAAAGGCCAGAGAAATGGCCTATTTCCAGGCGCCGTACAGGTACCACTCGATTGTCTCACCCCAGCGGGCGACGCCATCGCTTTTCTTAATGCTGCCCTTGGCCGCGGCATCGAAGGCCGCGTCGCCGGCGGCGTAGAAGTCGGGCACGACGATGTTGACGATTTTGTCGCGCGCAAAGCCGGCCGAAACGGCGGCCTCGTCGGTCGAGGTGTTGGTCCACGCCTGCATGTAGGGTTCGTTGTTGTAGTAGGCGTCCCAATTCATGTGGAACGCCTGGAACGGCGTCAGGCCAAAGGCCCTTGGCGTCTCCATGTGCAGCATCAGCCCGCCCGGGCGCAGCACACGATGGCACTCGCGGTAGATATTTGCGAGCGCAGTGCGCGACGTCTCGTGGAACAGAATGCAAGAGACGACGAGATCGAAACTCTCGTCGGCGAAGCTCATCTGCTCGGCATCCATTTGGTAGAAATACACCGCGGTGCCGAGGCTCTCGGCTCGGGCATGCGCATAACGCAGGCAGGGGGTCGCGACATCGACCGCGTATAATGCCGCGTCCGGGAAGACGTGCTTGTGCGGCAGGGTGTTGTTGCCGACCGTGCACCCCAGATCGAGAATTTTTGCTGGTTTGAATTCAGGCCAGCGGCGCTTGACCAGCTCGGCGATGGTGCGTCCATTGCCGTCGCAGGTTGGGCCGGCAAGGCCGGCCTGGTAGACATAAAGCCCGCGATCGAACAATGCGGCTTGGCTGACGTCGCCCGAGGTCCATTCGGTGTGATAGTTCCCGGGCATCAGGTGCACATCGCTCGCCGCCAAGTAACGCGGCACTTTCACGGTGGGATCGAGGGTCAGTGACCCGAGAGTGGCCCTCGTGCTGTTGACCCGCGCATTCAATTCCGGTTGCGCGCGCTCGACGGTGGACGCAACAGAGTCCCAGATCATTTCCTGACACGAGCGGATCATGCTCGACCACACCTTGGCGTAGGGGTCGCGCAGCATCACATCGTGGATTTCATGCTCATCCTTGGGTGGGCGCTTATGGGCTTTCTCGAAGGCCGGTTTGACCCGCGATTCGTATACGCGTTCCATGCCCATGCCGATGTCGCCGAGGATGTGCATGCGCAGATCCGAGATATAAGACTGGCGTGCGTATTCGTCGTGCGTGGCGAGGGGGAGTACGGCGTGTTGCGTCTGACCTGCGGTGGGCATGGGTAAATCCTTCAATCCAAGGCGTGGTTATCTTGCCAGAAATTCCGGTTACTCGCAGCCGTCAGGCTATATTCATGCCCTTGAAATCAGAGGTGCCGCCATGAAGACCGCATTGAAATGGTTGGGATACGTGCTTGGCGGCTTGGTCGCCGTGCTTCTGGTCGGGTTCGCTATCGGCGCTTGGGTGTATCGCGATATTCCGGCCGAGACGCTTCTTGCCAAGTACGGCAACACGGAGTCGAAGTTCGTCACGCTCGATGGCGCGCGAATTCATTTCCGCGACGAGGGCGTCAAAGACGGCCCCGCGGTCGTCTTGCTGCACGCCCATTACGACAGTTTGCTGTCTTGGGATCCCTGGGTCGCCGCCCTCAAGGACAAGTACAGGGTCGTCCGATTTGACATGACCAGCCATGGACTGACGGGCGCCGATCCTAGCGGCGATTATACCTTGGAGCGCACCGTCAAGATCACCGAGATGATGGTCGACTCGCTCGGTCTGACGAAAATCTCGATGGCCGGCACGTCGATGGGCGGCACGATCGCCATCCACTACGCCGTGCGGCACCCCGATCGGGTCGAGAGAATGATTCTGTTGTCTCCTGGCGCGCTCAACACGCGGGTGAGGGGATCGAACACGCCGCCGCCGCTGCCGCCCGGCACCGATTTGTTGGCCTACATCACACCCCGGGCCCTGATCCGCGGCCTGTTGTCGAGCGGCTTCGGCGATAAGTCGAAGCTCAGCGACCAATTGATCGATCAATGGTGGGAACTGATGCGGCTGGAAGGCCAGCGCGAAGCCGAGATCACCCGCATGCGGCAATACATCTCGGGCGACATCGACGCCAAGATCAAGACCGTCACGGCGCCGGTGCTGGTGATGTGGGGCGAGGCCAACCCGGTGGTGACGGTCGATCAGGCGGACCAGTTTACCAAGCTGTTGGAAAGCTCGCCGTCGGTGAAGCTGATCACTTATCCCGGTGTTGGCCACATGGCCGTGCACGAAGCGCCCGATAAAACGTCAGCCGACGCCCGCGCCTTCTTCGACGGCATCTAAACACCGTACGTGCCTGACACGTAAGAGGCCTTAGGAGTCAGACACGTAACCGTAACGATTACGAATTGCTGTCGGTAGCGCGGCAGAACTGGCCGGTTTTCTTCATTTCGATGCAGGCGAGCTCGGCGGCGGCCAGGTCGGGGAAGGGGCCAGCCATCAGGCGATAGAACACGCCCTGCTTTTCGCCGAGGTCGATCTTGCGCACCAGCGGCATCAAGGGGCCGAGCACGCCGGCCGAACGGGTCTGGGCATCCTGCCAGCCTTTCAAGGCCTGCTCTTCGCTGCTGTACGATGCGAGATGGACGACCGGGCCTGATACCACAGGCTGAGGCGGCTCGGCGGCTTTGGCGGGCGCGGCGGGATTCGCCTCCATCGCCGGTGCGGCGCGGCGCCGCGGTTCGGCGGACGCCTTATCGCCGGGGAACGAACCAGAGTTCATGTATTTCTCGATCGCGTCGGATTCTGCGTCGAATTCTTCATCGCTGATCAGGCTCTGCGCCCGCAGTAATTCGAGCTTGCCGACCATGCCGGCCGCTTCCAGAAAGTCGTTCGGCGGTGGGCGTCGCGTCGCTTTCGTTGCCGGCGCCTCGGGCAGCAACGCGTTCAAAATCATGCCGCGTTCCAACTGGTGTTGCCGTGGCGTGATGGCGCGCATTTCGAGCGAACGTCCCAGCGCCGCGATGCGGGCGATGATCGCATCCGCCGACGGCACCGGCCGGTCGAGGCCAAGTCCCGGTAACGGCTTCGAATACGGCAGCATCGCGCCGAGATTGGCCATGCGTCGCTTCTGGTATTCTTCACCGGTAATCAGCTCCGCGTCGCGCAACTTGTTGAGCGCGTCGAAGCGTTGAATGACATTGCGATCGCCCGCCGACAGCATGACGCCGGGGTTTGCATCGCGCATCGTGCGACCGGCCTGGAGCGACGCCGGTACAAACTCTCGCCGGGTATTGTCTTCCATGACCGCCGGCGTCACGCTGACCGGCATCGGCGCATTGATCACGGCCGGCTGCGGCCTGAACTCGCGCATGGCGAGGGCCTCTTGGGCCGCCGCCGACTGGAGCTGCGCTTCCTCGATCGACATGCGTGGTTGGGGCAACGGTTGAGCCATCATGGGCTGAGGGAACGGAGCGACCGT
>VGEM01000233.1 GCA_016869315.1 Alphaproteobacteria bacterium
ATGAACCCGCTCTCGAAGATCAATCGAATAGAACTTCCCCATGATCCACCTCCAAAAACGGTGAATCACAAAATCGCTCCAAAGGGAATCCCCTTTCGATTCCTAATTCACGCTCGATGCTCTAAATCGGCTGCCCGAACCTCAGCTTCGGAAGCAATGCGCCCAACGACTTTGAAGTAGGGTTGACTAAGGTCGGCGGCAAAACCTCTCGTGCCAAACGAACCGATGAATTCCGGCAAAACGAACTGCATCTGGACACAGTCGACCGGAGCAAACATTGTGATCGCGCTTCCCGCGCCATTGACCGAGACAATAAGCTCGGCATTGGAAACGCTGCGTATTTGATCGGCCGCAGACATGGACTCGAGATCGATCGTTTCAACGCCGCGCGCCGTGAGAATGCGAGTGATTTCCGACTCGTTTGTGACCCGACGCCACTTAGCCCGCCCACGAGGGATAAATAACCGCGTCCTTTTCGAGCTTACAGAATTGAGCATATGGGCTGTTGCGGCCCGGATTGCCCAAACTGCTTCTGGCCAAAGCATGACCGATCGGTGTTGGTCGCGATAAAATGGAGACGAAAGAAGCCACACGGCCGCAAATTGGGTAGGCGACGCGTTCGGAATCGCGATCCGACGTTCGGCCGGCAAGCCGAGGATGTCCAGAAATTCGTAATAACGCGCTGGCATTCCCTCGTGCACGGCGATCGGCAATGACCTGAGTTTCGGCGCCCATCCAAGAAGCGCAAGCCGAAGCAATCCTTGGAAGATGAAGTGGCCGAAATTCGTCATCCCTCCAAAATAGATGCACTCCTCATTGACCACATGCGGCGAAAACACCGGAGATACGAGCATACGCTGCTGCGCGTCGACACCAATCAATCTTCGTCCAAAGTCTTTCTTGGTCCTATAGTCGCGAGCCGTCAAACCGTGGCAAATGACTTGGTTATCGTTGGTCAACACATAAGCACTCGGCGCATCGATTTCAGCGTGGGCCACCTTCCCGAAATACATTTCGGGCCGCATAAATCGGAATATGCCCCGCGACTGTCCATCGACGTTCTCTCGTATCATCAGCTCGCCTTGCGACGACAGCGTGGCTCGGTGGAACGGCAAACCATGATGCTGGCACCACTGCTCCAGAGTGGTCAGGGTATAAGGGATTGAGGGAAAGCAGACTTTCGGACATCACGACCTTGACGCTTGATATGCGGCCGGGGCGGGCGGCACGCCATCGGGGCAGCACCCGGTTCGAATTCTTCCTTGGTCGTGCATGTAACCCTCGTGGTACGATCTTACAAGTGGACGGTATCTTCAAAATACGGCCGAGGACACGTTCACAACGCGTGATCTAACAACAAGTTCGCGATAGCATTTGCGGATGACGACGCCTCGAAAATCAACGGTCGCAATGCAAATTGCCGCGAGCGCCCTGGCATTGGCCTGGGAGTCGCTGTGGCGAAACCTATGGCACGTTGCCGTAGTGCTGATGTTCTTTGGCGCTATTGCCATGACCGACATCTTGCCGTCATGGCCCGGCATCTTTCACGGGGCGTTACTCGTCGGCATGGTCGGCGGAATCGGCTGGCTCGTCGTCGCCAATCTGCGCGGCTTCGCCTGGCCGAGCCGCGCCCAGGCCCGGGCTCGGCTTGAAGCGACGGAACCGACGTTGCATCGGCCGTTGACGACCGTCGAAGATCGTTTGGAGACGGGCACAAATGACTTTGCGGCGGCGCTGTGGGCGACCCATCAAGCCCGCGCAGCAACTCTCATTGACCGACTAGCAGCAACGGCGCCGTCGCCCGGCGTAGCGGCACTCGATCGCTGGTCGCTCCGTTCGGCCGCTGTCCTCATGCTGGCGCTCGGTCTGATTGGCGCCGGCGACGACGCAGGGCCCCGCCTGGTCCGTGCTTTGACACCCACCCTCGACAGCAACACCGGCACCTTGGCCGCAAAGGTCTGGCTAACACCTCCGGCCTACACTTCGCGTTCCCCCATGTATCTTGAGTTCCCGATAACGGCACCGACACAGACAGGCCTTACCGTACCGCAGGGATCCACCGTACTGGCCGTGGTAACGGGCACATCGCGGGCAACCGACTTGAGGGTCGACGCCGACGTCTTCCCGATGACCACGGTTGGTGACAGTAGTCAGCGCATCGAGATGCGGTTGCCCGACGGCCGCCGGATCGACCTTACGCAGCGCGGCCGATCGATCGCCGGTTGGGATTTGGATGTGCTGCCAGATTTGCCGCCAGAAATCGCTTTCACCCGCGAACCGCGCGAAGCGGGCCGCGGCCGGCTCCGGGTCGACTATCGGGCCAGCGACGACTATGGCATTGGCCGAGCCTTCGCCCGGATCGCGCCGGGAACCGAGATCGAGGCACGGGTCGCCGATGCCTTCGAGACCGAGCTATCGACACCGCCGTTCAATCCCAAAAAGGCGGGCGCGGCGACATTTCTCGATCTCACTGCGCATCCGCTCGCCGGGATGCAAGTGGTGATGACGCTTGTGGTCGTGGACCAGGCCGACCAGCAGTCCGAGAGCGAAGCCGTCATCGTGATATTGCCCGAGCGCGTGTTCAACCATCCGGTCGCCCGCGACCTCGCCGCGATGCGCAAGTCACTGATTCTCGACTTTGCAGGCAACACCAAACGCGGCGCGCGCGTGCTCGATGCCATTCTGAAGGAGCCCGAAAAATTCGGCGGCCAACCGCACGCCATACTGTTTATGAGTTCGGCTCGCGGCCGGCTGGCCCTCGGGCCGAGCGACGCCGACGCCCGCCCGGTCGCGGATTTGATTTGGCATGCGGCTATCCGGATCGAGGACGGAAACCTCGTTGAAGCCGAACAGCGTCTCGCCGCAGCTGAGCAGGCGCTGCGCGAAGCCATGGAACGCGGCGCTACACCAGCCGAGATCAACCGCCTGATCGATCAGTTGAAGCAGGCCCTAGCCGACTTTACCCGTGAATTGGCGGAGCGGATGCCGGACTCGGAACTTTCGGCACTCAATCCCGAGCAGGACAGTCAATCGATTAGTCTGGAAGATATTGCCGCCGCGATGGAACGCTTGCGCGAGATGTCGCAGATGGGCGCCAAAGACGCGGCCCGGCAAATGATGGCCGAGCTCGAGAACATGCTGCAGTCGCTCCGCAATACGGCGAATCAGAACGACGAAAACCCAGAGGTCAAGGCGGCGCAAGACCTCATGCGCGATCTTCGCGAAGTCACCGAAGAACAGTCCGAACTTCTCGAACAAAGTTTCGAGAAAGCTCGCGAGGCCGCTCTTGAAGGCCGCAAGCGCGACCGCCGCCAGGGTGACGCGGCGGCGAGCGAGCGTCAGGAAAACCTGCGTCAGCGCCTCGGCGATCTCATGGGCCAGATGGGCGAAATGACTGGTCAAATCCCCAAAGACATGGGTGGCGCCGAGCAGGCAATGCGGAAAGCACGGGATAACTTGAAATCCGGCGCCTTCAAGCCGGCGTCAGACGCACAAGGCGAGGCCCTGTCGGCGCTGCAGAACAGTATGGAGCAGGCCAATCAGCAACTGATGCAATCTCTCGCCGAAAAGGGAATGGCGGGCATGGTGCCGATGCCGGGCAAAAACCGCAAAGGCTTCGACCCCACGGGTCGGCGGACCGGCCCGGAAAACGGCGAAAACGTCGAACTGCCCGAGGGGCCGGATGCCGCCGGCGTCTCTGAACGCGTTCGCGCGATCCTTGAAGAAATTCGCCGCCGCGCCGCCGATCGCACGCGCCCACCCGACGAGCAGGATTACTTGCGACGTTTGATGAAGCAGTTCTGAGACAGAGCCGGTCCGGCGCCGACTATTCGATCCAAACAACCTGATAGTCTTTGGCGCGATCCAGCTGCGGCAACTCAAGGCGCAGTTCGTATTCGATCGACTGGCCGGGATTCAACATTGGGGTCGGAGCATCCGCTTCGGACGATTGGATGACCTCTTTCTTTTCGTTGATGAGCTGCAGGCTCATCTTTGGCACTTCTTTCACCAGGTTTGTCGTGTTCGAGATGAAGCCTTTGACGACGAGGGTCTCGACGCCGCCGATGCGCGTCAACCGACGCCCAGATGGCGCAATGCGGAGGCCGTCACCGGGTCGTTCATCGATGTTCGTGCGCTCATAGAACTGAGCCATGCTTGGCAGCATCTTCACGATCATGTCGCGACCAAACCAGATCGTGGTGCCAACCAGTATGACGGCGAATCCCATGATGATCGCAGAAACATAAGCCATATTGGTGCGCCGCGGCGTGCGCTTGACCTTGACCTTGGGGCCGGCGTCGTCGTCGCCATCGAAGTCGCCAAAGTCGTCCTCTTCTTCTTCGGCGCCTTCCGCCGCCGCAGGCTTGCTCGCGAAGTCAGGACGATCGGCGTTGGGATCCACCAACTCCTCGTCCTCTTTTTTCTTCGCCGCCCACATCTGCTCGGCTTCGTCTTCGGCTCCCTTCGGTGGGCCACCAGCGGCCCCTGCGTCAGGCTTTGGCGCGCCTTGCACCAATTGCGGATCATCCTTCTTTTTCTTCGGATCATCCTGGACCAATTGCGGCCCCTCTTTGGGCGGCTTCTTGTCCATCTGAACGAGCTGAGATTCTTCTTTCGGTGGCTTCTTTTCCATCGCCACCAATTGAGCTTCTGGCTTGGCGGCTTTGGGTCCGCCAGCCGCGCCGGCATCGGCGCCAGGCGCTGGGGCTTGTCCAGGACCGCCGGCCGCACCAGGCCCGCCAGCCGCGCCAGTTTGCAACATCGATTGAGCGGGCTGGCCCGGTCCACCGGCCGCGCCTGCCAGCATCGACTGACCAGGCTGGCCCGGTCCACCGGCGGCGCCCGCTTGCATCGACTGGCCGGGCTGTCCGGGTTTCTGCTGTCCGTCGAGCAACGATTTTCCTGGCTGACCAGGGCCACCGGCGGCGCCAGCATCGCGCATGGATTGACCAGGTTGGCCAGGCCCGCCGGGTTTTTGGCCTTTGCCCCACGACACTGCGGCGTCGCCGACCGCACCCGCGCCAGCTTGGCCCATCATCGATTGCGCTGGTTGTCCGGGGCCGCCTTGCGCCCCTGGCCGCATTGACTGTCCTGGTTGACCAGGACCACCTTGAGCGCCGGCCTGCATCGACTGACCTGGCTGTCCCGGTGCGCCGGGTTGAGCGCCTTGCGCCCAGGACACCGCAGCGTCGCCAACGGCGCTGGCGCCGGCTTGGCCCATCAGCGACTGCGCCGGTTGACCAGGGCCGCCTTGCGCGCCAGGTCCGCGCATCGACTGCGCCCCTTGTGGCGCCGCGCCCGGAGCACCCTGCGCGCCTTGACGCCAGGAAACCGCCGCGTCGCCAACCGGCGCGGCGCCGGCCTGGCCGCGCATCGACTGCGCCATCTGTGCGGCTTGCAGACCGCCCTGCGCGCCTGGCGCCATCATCGAGCGCGGCGCACCGGGGGCCATTCCCGGAGCACCGGCGGCTCCTTGCTGCCATGACACGGCGACATCACCGACTGGCGACGCACCGGCTTGACCACGCATCGACTGCGCCATTTGCGCCGCTTGCGGACCACCCTGCGCGCCGGGCGCCATCACGGAGCGTGGACCACCAGGCGCCATACCCGGCGCCCCGGCGGCACCTTGCTGCCACGACACCGCGACATCTCCGACGGCATTGGCCCCCGCCTGACCGCGCATTGACTGCGCCATTTGTGCGGCTTGCGGACCACCTTGGGCGCCCGCCTGCATCATTGAGCGTGGCGCGCCAGGCGCGCCGCCGGGCGCCCCTCCGGCAGGACCCTGACGCATCGACATGGCACCGCCCGGCGCAACACCCGGCTGCGCCGCCTGACCGGGCGCTGCGCCTGGACGTATCTGAGCTGCACCGCCTGGCTGTCCGCCGGCAGCGGCCTGTCGCATCTGGATTTGGGCCTGGCGTTGCTTTTGTGCTTGGATCGCGGCCTGAGCTGGAGGCAAAGCAACGCCGCCGCCGATTTCTGCGCGGGTGCGCTCGGCGTACTCCTTGCCCATGATATCCGCGAGATCGAGTGTTTCGATCTCAGCTGTCTGGTACCAGGAATGGCCGCACCTCGCGCATTTGAGCGATCGGCCTTTCTTGCCCAGCATCTCTGCCGGAATCTCAAAATGGGCCGTGCAGTTCGGACAGGTTATTCTCATCCCCA
>VGEM01000234.1 GCA_016869315.1 Alphaproteobacteria bacterium
GCGAGCGTGACCGAGCGTTTGCGGATGGTCATTGCAGCCGCTCGACAAATTGGACGACAGAATCTAACGCCGCGCCAAGATTGTCTTGATGTGTCTTGCCGGAAGCCTTGCGCGGCTTGAGGTCGTGATCGCCGTCGGCAAACCACTCCAATCTGATCGCCCTCGACAACGTCAACCCCTCGACATCGGTCCGATTGCCGAGATGGTCACGTTCGCCCTGACAGATCAACGTCGAAGTCGTGAGATCGGCCAGGTGCGCGATTCGCGGTTTGTCTTTGCGGCCCATGCCAAAGAACGGGTATCCGAGACAGAGCAGACCCGACACCTTCATTTCGTCCGCGACCATGCTGGCAATGCGCCCGCCCATCGATTTGCCGCCAATGACGACGCTTGATCCAGCGTCCGTGATCACGGCGCGCCACGTCGACAGGAGCGTGTCGAGTTTGTCGGGCGGTTTTTTCGTTCCAGTCGTGCGGCGTGCCGTCATATACGGGAACTCAAACCGCCCGACGCGAAAGCCCTGCGCCGCAAGGCCTTCGGCGAAGAAATTCAAGAACGGCGTATCCATCGGCGCACCCGCGCCGTGCGCCAGGATGATCGTTCGCTTGGCCCGCGCGGGGCCAGTCCACAGAATCGTTGGGACGCTCACAGCGCTGTGAAAAAGTCGTTGCCCTTGTCGTCGACGACGATGAACGCCGGAAAGTCTTCGACCTCGATCTTCCAGATCGCTTCCATGCCGAGCTCGGGATATTCCAGCACTTCCACTTTCTTGATCGACTTCTCGGCCAGGCTTGCAGCCGCGCCGCCGATCGACCCGAGATAGAAGCCGCCGTATTTCTTGCAGGCCTCGGTCACGGCCTTGGAGCGATTTCCCTTGGCCAACATCACCATCGACCCGCCGGCGGCCTGCATGTCGGCGACGTAGGAATCCATACGTCCGGCCGTGGTCGGACCGAAGGCGCCCGAGGCATAGCCCTTCGGCGTCTTCGCGGGACCGGCGTAGTAAACCGCCAGATTCTTGAAATAGTCGGGTAGGCCCTTGCCGGCATCGAGGCGCTCTTTGAGCTTGGCATGGGCGATGTCGCGCGCCACCACCATCGGGCCGCTCAAACAAACACGTGTCTTGATCGGATGACGGCCCAAGATCTGGCGAATTTCCGCCATCGGCTTATTGAGGTCGATCCTGACCATGTCGCCCGACAATCTGTCTTCGCGCACCTCGGGCAGATATTGCGCCGGATTGGTTTCGAGCTGCTCAAGACAGACGCCGTCGCGGGTGATCTTGGCGAGCACCTGACGATCCGCCGAACACGACACGGCGACGCCGATCGGGCAGCTCGCACCGTGCCGCGGCAGGCGAATCACGCGCACATCGTGGCAGTAATATTTGCCGCCGAACTGGGCGCCGATACCGAACGTCCGCGTCAGTTTCAGGACTTCCTGTTCCATCTCGAGGTCGCGGAACGCCTGACCATGGGCGCCGCCCTTGGTCGGCAGATTGTCGAGATAGCGCGCCGAAGCCAGCTTCGTCGTCTTGAGCGTCATTTCGGCCGACGTACCACCGATGACAATTGCGAGGTGGTACGGCGGGCACGCCGAGGTACCGATCTGCCGCAGTTCCTCGTCGAGGAATTTCTTGAGCCCAGCGGGATTGAGCACGGCCTTGGTTTTCTGGAACAGAAAACTCTTGTTGGCCGAGCCACCGCCCTTGGCCATGAACATGAACTTGTAGGCATCGCCCGGCACCGCGAACAAATCGATCTGTGCGGGCAAGTTGTTGGCGGTGTTTTTTTCGTCGAACAACGTCACCGGCGACATTTGCGAGTAACGCAGATTGAGCTTCTGGAAAGCGTCGGCGACGCCTTCTGATATGGCTAACTCGTCGTTGCCTTCTGTCCAAATCTGCTGACCCTTCTTGCCCATGACGATCGCGGTGCCGGTGTCCTGGCACATGGGCAGCACAAAGCCGGCGGCGATGTTGGCGTTCTTCAACAGCTCCAACGCGACAAAACGATCGTTGGGCGAGGACTCGGGGTCGTCGACAATGGCGCGCACCTGCTTCAGGTGGCTGGGGCGAAGGAGGTGCGCCGAGTCGCGAAATCCCTCATAGGTCAGCGCTCTGATAGCGGCCGATGTGACGGTCACCACATCCTGGCCACGGAACTTCTCGACCCCGATGCCATCGGTCGTGAGTTTGCGATACGTCGTGGTATCGGCGCCGAGCGGAAAAATTTCGGAGAATGCGGCGTCGATCATGGCGTCTGTCCGTTCTTGAAGACGGGCCGCATCATGCGGCTATTTCTGGGCAGCTATTTTTTGCGAAAGGCGTCGAGCGTGACGATCTTCGCGTCGCCCGCCAGCGGAGGTTTGGCCTCGGTCTTGGCGGCCGGCACCACGGTCGGCTTTCGGATCTCTTTGAGCGTGGTGGGGGCCGCTTCATCGGGCGAAGCCTTGGCCAATTCCTTGGCTTTGGCGGCGTCTTCGTCGGCCGCGGCGCGCTCTTCAAACTCGACGTGAAACTGCAGACCGAATTTCGCATGCGGATCGGCAAAGGCCGACACGGCCGCAAACGGAACCTTGAGCCGCTGGCTCACGCCCGAGAAACTCAAGGTGATCTCGAATTCGTCGTCGCTGACTTTGAGGTCCCAGAACTGATGCTGCAAGACGATCGTCATCTCATTGGGATGAAGCGCGCGCAGGCTTTCCGGCATGCGCACGCCGGCATGGGTGGTATCGAACGTGATATAGAAATGGTGCGAGCCCGGCAGGCCTTGAGCTGCCGTCATCTGGAGCGCCTTCCGCAACACGCCGCGGAGCGCGTCTTCCACCATCCGTTCATAACTGAGTGAGGTCACGGCCATACCAATCAATCCCGATCTTTCGGCATTCTCCCTGGGACATTGCTCTACTTCAACGGCTTTCCCGACGGAAGGTTGCCGGAAGCCTTGGCGCGGGGAAAGTGGGGGGCTTCTGTTGCCCGGTGCCCCCCGAACCGCGTTTACCGCACTTTAGGCGGCAACGGCGAAGGCAACGTTGTCGTTGGCACTTCTAAGAGTGGCCCGATAACGGCGGTACCATGCCGGGCACAAGCGCCGCCTTTATCACGCCCGTCGATCCTGTGTCGCCCCCGCACACCCCGCCGTGGATGAGCACGGTCGGGGCTGAAACTGGTGGAGGCGCCGGGCACTGCCCCCGGGTCCGAAGCGTCTATTCCGCGTCGTGTTTAGCACCATAGCCGCCGAAGCGGCGTCCGTAATATAGGATAGCTTAGTTAAGTTTTCCACAGCGACCCAAACGCGGCCGCAGGCTATATAAATCGCATGCAACAGTACCTCGACCTGCTCGATCTCGTCCTTCGCACCGGCGTGCGCAAGTCGGACCGCACCGGCACCGGCACTTTCAGCGTCTTCGGCCATCAAATGCGGTTTGATTTGGCGCAAGGGTTTCCGCTCGTCACGACCAAGAAACTTCACGTCAAGTCGATCATCTACGAGCTGCTGTGGTTCCTGAAGGGCGACACCAACATCAAGTACCTCAACGATCACGGCGTCTCGATCTGGAACGAATGGGCCGACGATGACGGCGAACTCGGGCCGGTCTACGGTTACCAATGGCGGAGCTGGCCGTCGCTCGATGGGCGCAAGATCGATCAAATCGCCAACGTCGTGCGCTCGCTCAAGATGACGCCCGACAGCCGCCGCCACATTGTCAGCGCTTGGAACCCGGCCGACGTCGACGAAATGGCGCTGCCGCCGTGCCACTGCCTGTTTCAGTTCTACGTCGTCGACGGCCGGCTGTCGTGCCAGCTCTATCAACGCAGCGCCGACATTTTTCTGGGCGTGCCGTTCAATATCGCATCGTACGCCCTGCTTACCCAAATGATGGCGCAGGTCGCCGGCCTCAAGCCCGGCGAGTTCGTGCACACGCTGGGCGATGCGCACCTCTATGTGAACCACGTCGAGCAGGCGAACGTGCAGCTCAAGCGCGCGCCGCGACCGCTGCCCACCATGACTCTCAATTCAAGAGTCGGTGATATTTTTGGTTTTGCCTTCGAGGACTTCACCCTCGCCGGCTACGATCCGCACCCGCACATCGCCGCGAAGGTTGCGGTGTAACGCTTACCCATTCGGATGAATGATGATTTTTCCCGGCCGGTCGCTGCCGGTCTGTTGCTGGTGCGCCAGCGCGTCGTGAATGCGAGCAAGCGGATAGGTCGCGGCAATCGCCGCCTTGAGCGTGCCCTCGCCGATGAGTCCAGCCAGAAACGTCAGCACGCCCTGCACTTCTTCGCGCGAGCGCGGATTGCGGAGCGACATGCCGGTCAGTCGCACGCGCCGGCGCCAGAGATCAATAAACGCCATGTGGCAGGGCAGACCCGTCATGAATCCATAGTTGATGACTTTGCCGCCGTCCTCGACACAGCGGGCGATCGTTGTCGTTGCCGGGCCGGCAACGCAATCGATGCCCGACTTGACGAGCGCGCCGCCAGTTACGGCTTTCACCTTCTCCGCCATCTCGTTGGGATTGCCAGTATCGACCAGGATTTCGTCGGCACCGCCGGCCTTCAGTTCAGCGATCAAATTCTCGCGCCGCACGATGCCAATCGTCTTCACGCCCTTTCGCTTGGCCAGCACGGCGAGATATCTGGCAACCGAAGAGTTGCCGCCGTTCTGAATGATCCACTCGCCAGGTTTGGCTTCGACGTGATCCTCAAGCAGCAAGAACGCGGTGAGACCATTGATCATCGTCAACGCCAACTGATCGGCATCGCCTTCGGGCGCCGCAAGCACGCGATCGGCGGGCACCGCCAGCTGTTGACGATACGTTCCACTACCCTGCGGCGGGAACACGCGATCGCCGGCCTTCCACTCCTTGACGCCCGATCCGACGGCAGTAATGCGACCGACGCCTTCGGTGCCCATCCAGCGCGGCCACTCGGCAAACGTGAAACCTTCATCGCCGTGGACATACTTCACATCGGCCAGGTGCATTGCCGCCGCTTCCATTTCGATGACGACTTCGTTGGCAGCGGGCACCGGCGCAGGAATGTCGACGACCTCGACCACTTTGACGTGATCGCCGTGGGCGACCTGACGCACGCCCTTGATGGTGTTCGACTGCGACCGAGCTGCGTTGGCCGCGAGCGCGGCAACGGTTCCGGCCGCGAGAGCGGCGCGACGGGTTGGCGACATGGGAGAACCTCCGTTAGACGGAGGCAGAATATCCCTTCGTCAGCTCTTCCGACACCGTCCACAACTTCGTCGCCAGTTCGGCGTTTTCCATTTCAGGACGGGTTGGAACGACCGGATTGCAATCCTCGAAATAGAGCCCGCTGATCTTTGCCAGCGCCGGCGCAGTCGCCACATATACCTGCGTCGAGGCCCCCGACTCGGGGGTTTTCATGAAGGTCCATCCGATCACTCCCGCCAGAACTTTGACGTACCAGGGATAATGCCGGCCGAGGTTGGTATTGATCACGCCGGGGTGGATAGAGTTCGCTGTCGCTGCCGTGTCCTTTAGGCGCGCCGCCAACTCGCGCACCATCAGATGATTAGCCATCTTCGATTGGCCGTACATCTTATTGGGGTCGTACTCGCGCGTGCCCGACAGATTGTCGAACTCGATGCCCGCGGCCGGCGCCCAGCGATAGCCAAGCGAACTGACCGACACGATGCGGCCTTGTGGCGCCGCTTTCACAGCGTCAAGCAGTCGACTCACTAGCACAAAGTGCGCAAGGTGGTTGACGACGAAGTGTTTCTCGATTCCGTTGACTTGTTCGTTGGTTTGAAGCGCCATGATCCCGGCGTTGCACATCAGAACATCGAGCGGCACGTTCATCGCCTTAACTTCGTCGGCACAGGCGGCGACGTTGGCGAAGTCGGTCAGTTCGCATGCGAGCGGCGTGAATTGACCTTTCGGCACCGCCGCCTTGATTTCGTTCCAGGCCTCGGCCGCTTTGTCCTTAGAGCGCGCCGTGCCGAGAACATGTGCCCCGCGCATCGCCATCACGCGCATGCTTTCGAAGCCCAGGCCCGAATTGCAGCCCGTGATCAGCACCGTCTTCCCTGTCAGGTCGATCCCTTCGGAGACCTGTTCCGCGGTTGATTCCTTGGTGAACTTGGACAATGGCGCGCCAGGCACATAATTGGGCGGCTCGTCGCCGGGGCCGCC
>VGEM01000235.1 GCA_016869315.1 Alphaproteobacteria bacterium
GGACAAGAAACATCAGAGCGATCGCGCCTGCGAAACGGGAAAGCGCGGTCATTGCCGCTGGCCCCAAGTCCAGAAGATGTCGATTGCGAACGACCACAGCAGCAATATGAGCGTCAACGCGGCGACCGCTGAACTGACCGGAGGCACCAAGATCGGTGCCGCCAATACGGCCAATCCGACACCCTGTATCACGGCAACGCCCTTGCGGCGCATTGACGGCGGAAGCGGCGTCATCAGCACGGGCCAGATCAGCCCCGCGCCGACGAAAAGATATCGCGCAAGCCCTGCTGCGATGATCCACGCTCCCGCCTTGTCCATGGTCGTGGCGAGAATCGACAACACCAGAATCTGAAACGCGTCCACTTCCATATCGAAGCGGGCGCCGAAGTCTGTGCTGCTGTCGAATCGCCGCGCCAAAACTCCGTCAAGTCCATCGAGCAGCAATCCCGCCATGGCCAACGCGGCGACACTCCATGCGAGATCGTCCGACAACGGCTGCGCGAGCGACGCGGCCATCAGTCCCGAGAGTCCGCACGCCATCAGCAGACGGATGGTCGTGACCGCGTTGGCCGCGCCGAACGGTCGATCGCCCGGCTTGTGGCGCCAGATCAAAGTGAGGCCAATCGCCAGCGGCACGAGAAAGCCGGCGAGGGTGGGGGTGAAAGGAATGTCGTTCACTGCCCAAGTATCGGATAATTCGATCAGGAAAACAGCGCCAAAGCGCCGTCCGGCATTCGGCCCATGAAGGCGCCAAATTGCAGTCGTCCTGGTGTGGCGCTGGCGAGGCCGGGCGACACTTCATGCAAGTTTCGGCCTTTGAGAGTGGCTACATCGCCGGCCACGGACGCGCACCTGAGTGTGTCCATCCCCTCATGATCGGTTGCCGAGAGCCCGTAGCTTTGGGATGGTTTTCCGGGCTCCATGACGGGCGTCCACGGTTTGTTGCGGAGGGTCGTGATGCGTCGGCCGCGCATCGCGGCGGCGAATGCGAAGCACTCCATCGAAGTGGCGAAACCCTTGATGCAAAACGCGGGAGTATTGATTCCCAATAGTGCTTCAAGCGATGTTCGCGACAGGTCGTGCTCGCGAGCGTCTGTCCGACGTAGCGCCGGCATCGGCTTACTTGCTCACCCACGTCTTGCGCGGCGGGGATTTCACTTCGATCTGCCGGCAGTCGGTCAACGCCTCGCTATAGTGATCGACACCCACGGGATGCCGCCATGACGACCCCGGCTCGGCGATGAATTCCTCGTCGCCGATCTTCACTCTCAACTGACCTTCGATCAGATAGGCCACGGTTTCGTGATCGTCGTGGCGATGGACCGGGTCGATCAGGCCTTGCTTGCGGAACACTTCCAGCATCAGAGTCTCTTGGCCGACGTGGAGCACCTTCACCGTGACATCGCCGTGTTCCTTAGCGCCCTCAACCGCGGCGATTCGCTCGGCGGCAATGTCGCGGGCGTTGACGAACACGGACTTGGTCTGTTGCATGATTCGGGACATGGCGGCCGGGCCTTTTTCGATTGGTTTCACGCAAGCTAGCACTTTCACGACTTAAGTTTTCAAGGCAAAGTCGCGTGATCGTCTTGGAAGATATATGACGCGACGTCCTCGCGCGTGACCCGAGGACCCAGAGCTTCAGGCGGTGCCGGCGTTTTGACTCTGGGCCCTCGCGTCAGGCGCAAGGGTGACCAGCAAGATTGGAGAAATAATTCATGCTCGATCAGGTGCTGCTCGCCATTCACATTCTTGTGGTCGGTTACTGGTTCGGCTCCGAGCTCGTGATCAATTCCACTTACCGGTATGTCTCCTATGCGCGTGGCATGCCGTTCGCCGAGCGCGATCGGCTGATGGACCACGTCATGAATGCCGACCAGCACGTCCGCTATGCGTTGGTGCTGCAGATGGGCTTGGGTCTCACATTGGCGGCGAGGCTTGGATATCTTTCGGGCGGTGAGACATTGGCGTGGACCGCCGCACTTGGGGCGACGGCGTGGATGTTCCTGGTTGAAGCGACCCATCGGCTTCGCAAAGAGCTAATCGGCAAGGACTTGGCGGGGATCGACCGGCTCATCCGTTACGCCGCGATTGCCGCGCTGGTGACGACCGCGCTTGCCGCGCTCACCGGTTCGTTCGACCTGCAGGGATGGCTTGTGTGGAAATTTATCGCCTACGCCGGCGTCATTTCCTGCGGTCTCAGCATCCGTTTCTTCATCATGGATTTCTATCGGGCGTGGGTCGAGATCGCCAAGAACGGATCGACCGATGCCAACGAGGCCGTTATCCAAAAGACCTACGTCGGCGCAACCGCCGTGCTGGTCGGGTTGTGGGTGTTCATCGCGATCATTGTCGTGCTCAGCGTCTGGAAGCCGGCGTAAATCAGCTCTTGCGCTGAGGGTGCGGGCCGCGATTATTGCTCCCGATCTATCGCGTGAAACGTCTTGTTCATGCAGCGTTCAACCCCAACGCAGTCCACGATGAGCTTACCGAGATCGCGCCGCGTGATGATGCCGCGGGCGTGTTGGTCTTCGGTGAGATACGCCGTGCCGGTGGCGGGTAGATCCTTCGAACGGATCTGATCGTTGCGAATGATTGTGTATCCGACTCCGCTTGCCACAATGTTTTGCTCGGCGCGGTCTTTTTCCAGCAGAAGCGGGCCATAGGTCTTCCACCGATCGTCGGGGTAAACCGCGCGGCTTTGGCCCGCGCCAAGCGATCCGATAAAGACGATTTGTTTCACACCCGCGGCCTTGGCCGCGTCGGTGATGTGGACTTGGCTGACATCGTAGAACGCGCCTTCGGCATTGCCGCGTCGCGAGAGCGCGTTGATCACAACGCCATACTTGCCGGCCGGCATCGCCCGCTTGACGTCGTCCGCCGACATGACGTCGCCGACGGCGTACTCGATGTCCATTCCTGAAAGTCCGCCGCGGTCCGACGATGGCCGCACGAATGCCGTCGCACGGTGCCCGGCGGCCAGAAGCGACTGGATCACCGCCACGCCGAGCCGGCCCGAAGCGCCGAAGACCAGGACGTGCTCGCCGTCCGCATACGCCGACCATGCGGGGACAAGTGCCGATGCCGAAATCAACAAGATCCGCCGATTCATCGATCTTACCCCCAGCCTGGACTTTGCTAATCTAGGTCCAGATCGAATGCGGGCAAGGGAGTTCAACATGCAGCGGCGGACGTTTTTCGCGGGGTTGGCCGGCGGGATGTCGGCGATGCAGGTCGCCGAAGCGGCCGAAGAAGCAGCCTCGGCCAAACTTGATCGAGAAGTCGGCCTGCCATGGATGTGCGATGTCGCCGACGCGGGCAGGCGTATTCGCGCCAACGACCCGACCGACATGGGTGGCGCCGGCCGCGGCCTGACAATGATGGGCGACGATCCGCGCCTCCCGTCGATGCCCGAGCGGCCGACCCTCATGGATTTCTTCAAGTTTAGGTTCGCGCCCGCCAATCACCTCCTGCAAAGCGCCAATCTGGCGCAAAAGGCGGGCCATCCCGACAAGATCGTGCTCGCCTGCCTGCTGCACGATATCGCGCTCGCGTCCGGCACGCGCACCGACCACGGCTATTGGGGCGCGCAATTGATCGAACCCTATGTCGATGAGGAGGTGAGCTGGGCGATCCGCGCCCATCAGTCGCTCAAGTTTCTGCCTGATCCGGCCGTCGGTTACGAGTATCCCAGGTCCTACGTGCGCATGTTCGGCGCCGACTATAAGCCCGAGCCATACATCGTTGCCGCCTACGAAGAAGCGCGAAAGCACAAGTGGTACATGACGGCTCGGCTGATAACTTTAAACGATGTTTATGCGTTCGACCCCAAGGTGCGCGTGTCGTTCGATCAGTTTGAAGACGTGATCGGCCGCACGTTCCGAAATCCGAAAGAAGGCCTTGGCTTCGACGGCTCTTCGGTCGCCCATATGTGGCGCAGCGTCATTTGGCCGAACAACTACTTATGAAAAGCGAAACCGTTAACCAATTCAGGGCCTAGCGCTTGCCGCTTCGTTCTCCCCCGGGTACGGAGTTGGCCATCGACGACGGGGAGAAAATGTCATGCGTCCTGCGCCCATGCTTGCCGCGGGCCTTGCGGCGACCACGCTGGTCTTGGTGATCTTGAACGCATATCTCGTGTTCAGAAATCAAGGCATCGAGGCCGAAGTGCAGCAGCGCCAGCTGATCATCAATCAAAGCCTTCAAGTCAGTCAGGTCAGCAACGTCCTTCTGCAGATGCTCGGGCAGACCGTGGTCAATACCAAGGACCCGGCGATCCAGAGCCTGCTCGGAGAATTTGGCATCACCGTGACCGAAAACGCACCGGCCGCGCCGGCCGCACCGGCTGCGGCGCCGCAATAGGGAGGCGATCACATGTCCGACATGGATCCAAACAACGATCGCAACATGCTGCAATGGGCGGTGTCGTTGATGGCGGCCGCGCTGTTTCTGATGGTCGCCTTCCAGACATTCGTCCTGCTGCAGGGCGGCGACAATCTGGTTCGCGTTCGCGCCAACCAGGAGAAGCCGGTGGCTCAGGGTCAGGAATTGCAGAAGAAGGTCGAGGACCTCGCCGGCCGCGTCGCGTCCTTGGCTGAAGGCGGCAACGCCAATGCCAAGAACATCGTCGATGCCATGGCGCGTCAGGGCGTGCAGCTCAAAGTGCCGGGCTCAACTCCTCCGGCTGCTGCGCCAGCCCAGTAATCCGCTCGCGCTGCTCACGCGTGCATGTCTGAAGGTCCGATCCCGCGTCCCGGTATCGCGGCGATCCGGTCGTTTACGCCTGACCACGCCAAGGATCCGCCACCGGGCAGTATTCGCCTCTGGGCAAATGAGTCGAGCCTCGGCCCGAGCCCGAAGGCGATCGAGGCCTACCACGCCGCGGCTGCGACGATGGTGCGCTATCCCGACGGCAGCGGCAGCGCCATCCGCGAGGCAATTCATCAGCGTTATGGCGTCGATCCCAAGCGCATTCTGATGGGCGTCGGCTCCGACGAGGTCTTGAATGCCGCCGTACGCGCCTTCGCCGGATTTGGCGACGACGTGCTCGCGCCGACTGCGACGTTTCCGATGTATCGCACTTACGCCAATGCCGCAGGCGCCAGACCTATCGCCGTGCGCGATCGCGCCTTCACCGCCGATATCGATGCGATTCTCGCGGCGGTCACGCCCGCAACCAAGGTCGTCATCTTCGCCAATCCGAACAATCCGTCCGGCACATATTTGCCGCGCGCCGAGGTCGAACGGCTTCGTGCCGGATTGCGCGCGGATATCCTGCTCGTCATCGACGCCGCTTACGCCGAATATGTCGAGCAGCCCGATTACGAACCTGGCGTCTTGCTTGCAGATACGACGCCCAACACCGTGATGTCGCGCACCTTCTCCAAGGTGCATGGCCTCGCCGGCCTGCGGCTCGGATGGCTTTATGCGGCGGCGCCGATCATCGACGTTGTCGGCCGGGTGCGATCGTCATTCAACGTTCCGGCACCGGCACAAGCCGCCGGCGTCGCCGCCCTTGCCGACCGCGCGCATCAGGAGCTCGTCGTCGCTCATTGCCGCCGCTGGCGTGCGACGCTGGCGCAACGGCTGCGGGGCCTCGGGCTGACCGTGTCTGGAAGCGAAGGCAACTTCGTCACCTTTGGGTTCGACGGGCTTGCCGGCCGCACTGCCGACGCCGCCGAGGCCTACTTGCGCGAGCGCAAACTCTTGGTGCGTGGCATGGCGCCCTTCGGCATGCCGGGATACCTGCGCGTCACCATCGGCCAGGACGACGAGATGGCGACGTTCATGCGAGTCATCGAAGATTACGTTCACGGTGTTCCCCCCTCTCCCGGAGAGAGAGGGAAGGGGTGAGGGCGAGTTGTTTTTCGTTTCGTTACCCGAAACAAAACCCTCATCTGTCCGCCCTCTCTCCCTCGCGCCGAGAATGCGCCACGACTATTGCCCGCCGGCCTCCGGCCGGACGTGAGAGGGCGCTACTTTAGAAAATGCATGATCTCCGCTTGCACGCGTTTGCGTGGGCGTTGGATATGCGCGTAGTCATCGCCGTCGGGCACCAGCACGAGTGAGCGGTCGGGCGTTGCCAACCGGTCGAAGAACAAACCGCGCGGTTCGCTGCCCTGCATGTAGTTCTGTTTGCCGGCGTCGCTGCCGTAGATCAT
>VGEM01000236.1 GCA_016869315.1 Alphaproteobacteria bacterium
ACATGGGCGCCGATCCAGCAGTCGCGACCAATGACCACGCCCGCGCCAACCACGGCGTTGACGCCAATCCGGCTACCGGCGCCGATCGAAGCCTTGGGCCCAATCACGGCGCCCTGCTCGATCACCGCATCCGGCGCGATCGTCGCATCGGCGGCCTGAGCCGAGATCAGTGCCGGATGCTGACTTCGCGGCGGATAGAACGCGCCGGCGACGAGTGCAAAGGAATACTTCGGATCGCGGCAGATCAGCGCGAGTGTCCCCGCGGGGACGTTCGCCGCGAGCGATTCAGGAACCAGACACACGCCGCAACGGCTCGCCGTCAGGGTGTCCGCGGAACCGCCGACAGCAAAAGAGACATCTTGCGGTCCCGCTGATTCAAGGCGCGCGACATCTTCGTACCGCGCCGAAGGATTTACGCCGGCGCCATGTTCGGCGCCGGCGACTTTCGCGATGAAGGCGAGAGTGTGCGGCCCGGCCCGGCGGTAGAACCGCGGATCAGGCATGGGTCGTCAGACCGCGTTACTTCTTCTCTGCCGGTTTTGCCGGAGCAGCCGGCTTGGCGCCGGTCGCGGCCGCCGGTGCGTTTCCGGCTTCATCGGCCCGCTGCAACGTGTCCGGATTCTGGAATTGAACGGTCGGCAGACGTTGATTGAGCTTGTCGAGTACGGGCCGGGTGATGTCCATCCCCGGCTCGAAAATCATCATCTGGCTACGCGCCATGACCGCGTTGATGCCGCGTTCCTTGGCGACTTCGCTTGAAACCACCATGATCATGTTGCCAATTTCCTGCATCGACTGCTGGAATGAAAACTCCAGCCGTTCCTGCTTATCACGAACCTGATTCTGAAAATCCGCGAGCTTCTTTTGGAAGTCGGTCGCGCGCTGCTGGAACGCCTCGGGCGCCATCATGGCACGCTGCTGGGATAATTCCTGGTCTTCGGTGCGAAGCTTCTTTTCCTGATCGGCAACCTGCGTCTGATAGGTGGTGGCTGACTTGTCGCGCTCGAGCCGAACACCCTTCGCCGCCAGGGACTCCTGCAACAGAAGATCGGTGTCGACGACGCCAATAATCGGCGTCGGATGCTTTTCGGCCTGGGCATGAGCCGGGGCCGACACCGCGATCGTGGCGGCAGTCAGCGAGGCGCAGCACAGGGCTTTCAAGAACAGGCTCATGTTGGCTTTCCTTGTTGTCAGAAGCGTTGGCCGAAGTTCACCCGGAACTTCTGGCGGTCGTCGAACGGGGTCCTATTAAAGACAAATGGCGACCAGTCAATATTGATCGGCCCGACCGGGGATTCCCACTCTACCCCGATTCCGGCCGCACCCTTTAACCGTTGATTTTCAATGATATTTGGCCTGGGCAGGCGCTTCTTCAGGTCTTTTGGAGGACCGATCGCCCCCCAGTCGTTAAACAGTTTCGGGGTAATGCCGATTTCCTTCGGCAGACCGAGCGGAATCTTGAGCTCGGCGGTAAAGATGGCGATCCAGTCGCCGCCAAGCGCGTCGCCCGTATTCCCGTCGCGCGGGCTGGCGCCAAAGTCGTCAAAACCGCGCAGGTTCTGACCACCCATCTGATAGCGCTGGTAAACCTTGAGGTCCTTGCCGAGGCCGACGAGGTAGCCGAATTCCGACGTGAGGCCGATCACCCAGCCTTCGAACGGCTCGGTGTACCAGCCCGCGCCGAGACCCCCGCGAACATATTTTTCGGTGCCGCCGAGGCCGGCCAGGTCGGTGCTGAGACTGATGTAATAGCCGCGTGTCGGCTCGATCACATTGTTGCGGCGGTCGATCGCGATCGTCTGGCTGACGGAGGACGTCACCGCCGTACCCGACTGCTCGCGCACGTACTGCGACGCAAAGGTGCTGATGCCGGTCAGCTTGGTCCACGACAACGTGTAGTTAAAGCGCTGGAAGACATATTCGTTGTAGTTAAACCCGAACCGCGCCGAACCGCCGAGCGACTTCGAGGTAAATCCCGCTTCGTCCTGGTAGTCCTGCCGGGTGGCAAACAGGTCGCCACCGGCGACCACACGTCGATCAAGAAAGTATGGTTCGGTAAAGCCGAGATCGATCTGGCTCTGCTGTTCAGCGAGCTGCAAGTTCAATCGCAAATCCTGACCGCGACCAAGAAGATTCTTCTCGCGTATGCCAACATCGAATAACGCGCCGCTGGCGCTCGAGAAACCGACCCCGAATTGCAGTTCCCCGGTCGACTGTTCTTCGACTTCGGCCGTGATGACCGTTCGATCGGGCGCGACTTCGGACGGTGTCGATTCAACCTTGACCTTGTCTTCCTTGAAGAAGCCAAGATTTTCGAGGCGCTCTTTCGACCGGCGAATCTTGGCCGAGTTGAAGGCGTCGCCTTCGGCGAGAAGAATTTCGCGACGAATGACACGGTCGAGCGTCCGAACGTTGCCCTTGACCTCGACCCGGTCGACGAAAACGCGTGGGCCTTCTTCGATCTCATACAAGATGTCGATGGTCCGCGTGTCGGGATTACGGCGAATGCGCGGATTGACGTCGATGAACGCGTAACCGGCGTTACCAACCGCGTCGGTCATCGCGTTGATGGTGTCATCGATTTCCTTGGCGTTATACCAATCGCCTTGGCGCGTCAGAATGACGGGCTCGAGATCTTTTTTCGGATATCCCTGAATCTTGACGTCGACATCGATCTTTCCGAGGCGATAGCGATCGCCTTCCTTGACCGTGAATGTCATGAAAAAGCTCTCGCGATTGGGCGCGAGCTCGGCCACGGCCGACACGACTTCGAAATCGGCATAACCGTTCTGCAAATAATGCCGCCGCAGCAATTCGCGGTCGAAGTTCATGCGTTCGGGATCGTAGGTGTCGTTCGACGTCAGGAACCGCCACCAGCGTTCTTCGCGGGTCAGCACGACATCGCGCAAATCGCCGTCGGTGAATTCGCGGTTGCCACGAAAGTCGATCTTGCGGACATAGGTCGGCTTGCCTTCGGTGATTTCGAAAACCAGGTCGACACGGTTCTGCGGCAGTTCAATGACCTTGGGTTCGACACGCACGCCGAAGCGGCCCTTGCGGCGATAAAGCTCGAGAATTTTCTCGACGTCCTGCTGAACCTTGGTCCGCGTGTAGACGACACGCGGGCGCAACTGGATCTCGGGATTGATCTTGTCGTCCTCGATTCGCCTGTTGCCCTCGAGAGAAATGCGATTGATGATCGGGTTTTCGACCACCCTCACCACCAGCATGTTGCCTTGGCGGCCGATCGCCACGTCGGCGAACAGTCCGGTCGCGAACAGGTTCTTGATCGAACGGTCGATTCGCGCCGGGTCGAAGGGGTCGCCCTCGCGGACCGTGATGTAGCTGCGGATGGTGGCGCCTTCGATGCGCTGATTGCCCGACACCGCGAGTTGCTCGATCACGTCGGCGCCCTGAGCGTATGCCGGGGTCAACGGCCCAAGTAACGCCAGGGTCAGCGCCACCAGACAGGCTGGAATAAGGGAGGTGACAACCAACGCCGCGAGGCGGCGCGGAGGGCTGCCGTTCGCTCTAGCGTTCATACGACTTTGCAACCCCGCCCACGCAACGCACAGCACCTCTTCCCGCCGTCAAAATTGAACGATGTCGTTCCACGTCACGAACACCATCAGAGCGAGAACCAGGGCGAGGCCAACCCTCAATCCCCACTCTTGAACGGTCTCGGACAACGGGCGGCCACGCGCGGCTTCGATGGCGTAAAACAACAGGTGTCCGCCGTCAAGCAAGGGCACCGGAAGCAGGTTGATCATGCCTAAATTGAGGGAAAGGATCGCCACAAAGATGACGAAATTAAAAGGTCCCGATTTCGCCGCCTGCCCGGAATACTTGGCGATCCGGATCGGACCGCCCAAGTCTTCGGTGCCGCGGGTGCCGCGCAACATCTGGCCAACGGCGACAAACGTGCCTTCCATGACGACGTAGCATTGTTCGATCGCCCAGCCGAGCGACTGCACGACACCACCGTGTTCCATGCGGCGCGCTTCCCGAGAAACCGAGATCCCAAGAAGTGCGTGCTTCACCGCATTCCCGAAAGCGTCTTCATCCTCGACGATTCTCGGCGTCGCCTGCAGTTCGATGGACTGGCCGTCGCGCTCGATCACGAAAGACATCGGCTGACCGTGCGCGATGGCGATAATGCGTTGGATGTCTTCGAAACGCGCAATTGTCTCGCCATCAATCGAGGCGATCCGGTCTCCAGCGAGCAGCCCGGCCTCGGCAGCCGCGCTATCGGGAAGAACCGCTCCGATGACGGGCTCGGTGACCGATCGTCCGGACACCACAAACGTCATCCAGAAGACCGCGACCGCGAACAGAATGTTGACTGCCGGTCCTGCAAACACGACAGCGGCGCGTTGTCCGGCGGTTTTGTACTTGAACGACACGGCTCGTTCTTCAGGCGTCAACGGTCGTGGCTTGGCCGGCTCGGCGCCCGTTTCATGTCCACCCTCGACCATGGCCATGGTCTCGGCCTCGCCAAACATCTTGACGTAGCCGCCAAGTGGCAGCCAGCAGACCTTCCATCGCGTTCCGAAGCGATCCGTTCGTCCCCAGATTTCGTGTCCGAAGCCAATCGAAAAACTCTCGCAGCGAACGCCGTTGCGGCGGGCGATAGCGAGATGGCCCCATTCGTGCACAAAAACGACGATAGATAATGCGACGAGGAAGCTGACAATCGTGAAGAGGATGCTGAGAAATTGTTCCATCGTTGCAATACTGGTCGTTACTCGGCGGCGCGTGCGCGTTTGCTGGCCTCAAGGGCCCGGTGGCGTGCATCGGCATCGACGTCGAGCACGTCGCCAAGATCGCGAAGCGGGCGCGCTGCCGTCCCCGCCAGAACCCGCTCCGCGATGGCGGCAATATCGAGAAAGCCGATCTCGCCGGCCAGGAAGCGATCGACCGCAACTTCGTTGGCGGCATTGAGTGCGGTCGACGCCGATCCGCCCAGTTTCAACGCTTCGCGTGCGAGGCGCAGCGCCGGGAACCGGTCCGGGTCCGGATTCTCGAATGTCAACGACGCAAGCCGGGCGAGATCGAGCCGTTCAGTCGGCGCATGCAAGCGGTCAGGCCAACCGAGCGCATAGGCAATCGGTGTACGCATGTCGGGTGTCCCGAGCTGCGCCAATACCGACCCATCGTCGTATTCGACCATGCTGTGCACGACCGACTGCGGATGAACGAGGATATCGATGCGCTCAGCGGGCACGCCGAACAGATGGTGCGCCTCAATCAGTTCGAGGCCCTTGTTCATCATGGTCGCCGAGTCGACCGATATCTTGACCCCCATGGTCCAGTTGGGATGGGCAACGGCCTCTTTCGGAGTCGCACGCAGCATGCGCGCCCGCGGCCAATCGCGGAACGGGCCGCCCGAAGCGGTCAGGATCAGCCGTCGCACTGCATTTCGCTGACGGGCGTCGAACACCTGAAAGATCGCGTTGTGCTCCGAATCGACCGGCAGGAGAACTGCGTTGTGCCGTTTGACCGCGTCCATGAACACGGCGCCGGCACTCACCAGGCATTCTTTGTTGGCAAGCGCGACGATGGCGCCCCGCGTGACGGCCGACCAGGTCGCGCGCAAACCTGCCGCGCCGACGATGGCCGCCATCACCCAGTCGCAGGGCAACGCCGCTGCCTCGATCACGGCGTGTTCGCCGGCGGCAATCCGCGTTCCGGTTCCCGCCACCAAATCCTTGAGTTCGGCGTACTTCGCCGGATCGGCGATGACGGCGAGTTCGGGCTTCAACAAGCGCGCCTGAGCGGCAAGCCGCACAACGTTGCGGTGAGCCGTCAGCGCGACCACGCGGAAGCGGTCCGGTTGGCGGGAAATAAGATCGATCGTGCTTTCGCCGACCGAACCGGTCGAGCCCAGCACCGTGACCGAACGCGAGGCCATGCCTACCATTCGCTGACGCCCCCGCCGAAAACGACGCAGACCAAGGCCGCAACAGGGGCCGCCGCCCACAGCCCGTCGAAGCGATCCATGACGCCGCCATGACCGGGAATCAGGCTGCCGGAATCCTTGACGTGATACCGGCGCTTGAGCGCCGATTCGAAAAGATCGCCGATCTGCGTACAGACCGACACCGCGACGGCGCATACGGTGACGGACAGCGTCGGGGATTCGCCTAACC
>VGEM01000237.1 GCA_016869315.1 Alphaproteobacteria bacterium
CGGGTTCGCCCAGCAATTGGCTGTCCGGAACAAAACAGTCCTGAAAAAACAGCTCGTACGTTGGCGAACCGTGGATCATCCGCTGCTCGCGGCCGACCGTGAATCCGGGCGTGCCGGCGTCGACGATGAACCAGGTTATGCCCTCATTGCGGCGGGTGCCCTTGAGGCGCGTGAACACCAGCACATAGCGCGCCGTCTTGGCGTAGGAGATCCAGCATTTGGTGCCGTTGATCACCCAGCCGCCGTCGCGGCGTTCGCAGTTTGTCGAAATACCGGCGAGATCGCCGGCCGCGCCGGGCTCGCTGTAGGCGGACGCGCCATGGAATTCGCCGCGCATCGAGGGCATCAGATATTTCTCGCGCTGGGCCGGCGTGCCCAGCTTGTAAAGCACCGGAAAGTAAAGCGAGCTCCACAGGCAGCGCCCGACGGTGGCGCGGTAAACCTCTTCGATCACGACACAGTGATCGAGAATCGAAAGCCCGGCGCCGCCGATCTCGGCCGGCGCTTCCATGGCCCACAGGCCCATGTCGCGCACTTTCCGTTGCAGCGGCGCCTTGATCTCGGCGGGCAGGTCGTGGCTGTTGGGCCGGTCGCGCAGTTTCAGCTCAAGCGGCATCAACTCGGCGTCGACGAATTTGCGCACCGTCGCTTTTAGGATGCGGGTTTCTTCCGGCAGGTTGAAATCCATCACGCACCCTCCGCGGGCTTGATCGGCGGCAGCGGCCATGGCGCCCGCCAGGGCGCGCGCAGATAGCGGCGGCCGTCGTGGGCCTGGACCAGGTCGAGCGCGCGCACCTGCGGATGATCGACCAACTCGTGCAGTTCCGGAAATTCGACCGCCATGCCGCCGTGGCGGTTGACGATCTCGATCGCTTCACGGGCGGTGAAGCGCTGCAGGTGTTGTTCCCATAGCGGCTGGTATGGGCGCGCGAGGTGGCCCATGCCGACGGTCTGCTTGCCGTCGGACATGAACCGCTCGTCGTTCCGGGCCGCGTCGTACATGCCGAGGTCCTTCATCATGGCGATGAAATTGTCCTGATGGCGGATGTTCATCATCGACAGGAAAATATTGACGTCCTTGGTGCGATAACCGTGCCGCGGCGGGTCGGTCTCGTTAGTGCAGTAGGAATTGCCGAGCCATTCGTCGGGGTCGCTGAGCGCGGCCCATTGCAGAGTGCGGAGCGACATCAAAGTGCCGAGCTGGCTGACGGCGACGCGCTGTCCGGCGCCGGTTTCGATTGCGTGGTAGAGCGCGGCGAGCGCGCCCAGCATGCCCATTGCCGCGGTGCAGCAGCCGGCAATGTCGGCGCCGACCCGTTCGGCCTCGGCGCCGTAGATGCCGAGCGTGCGGGTATAGCCGGTGATCGCTTGAACCTGCAGCTCGCGCCCCGGCATCGCCGCCATCGGGCCGGCTTCGCCGAAGGGGCTGAGGGACAGCCAGACCAATTTGGGATTGGCGGCCATGACGGCCGCGTGGTCGGGGTGCTCGGCCCCACTCCAGTCGGAGATGACAATGGCGGCGTCGGCGGCGGCTTCGCGCAGCGTGGCCGACGACGCGCGCTTGTTGCGGTTGAGCGCCGCATAGAGCGCGCCGGCCGGCTCGGTCGCGCGGGCGCGATCCCGGCTGGCTTCCAGCTTGACCACGTCGGCGCCGGCCTCGGCCAATAACAGCGCGATCATCGGACCGGTCACGCCTTCGCTGGCGTCGATCACCTTGAGGCTGTCGAGCGGCATGCGGTCGAGCCCGGAGCGGCCCGGCGTTCCGGCCGAAGCAGGCGCGCGGCCGAAACCGTCGGCGACGATGGCGGCTGTGTCGGTGCCGGGCTCGGGCACATCACCGACGATGAAGGCCGGCGTGCGCGAAAAGGTCCACGGCAGACCGCCGGCGAACATCGGTCCGGTCTGGCGTGGGACGATGGTGGTGAGATAGCCGTTGGCGGCAACTTGCGCATGCTGACGGATCTGCTCGAAATCGAGCGCGAACGCGAACGGGACCCGGTTTTTCTCGAAACGAATCGCCCACCAGCGCGATGGCCGGGCGCCGATGATTTTGCCGATCAATCCGGCCAGCGTGTCACGGTGCGCAACGCGACTTGCATTGTTCGCGAACCGCGGGTCGGCGGCGAGGTCGTCGCGGGCCAGCGCCGCGCACAGCGCCTGCCACTCGGCGTCGGTGTCGCACGTGACCGCAATGTCGCGGCCGTCCTGGGCGCGGAACATCTGATTGGGCGCGGTCGAGGTGGTCGCGCTGCCGAGGCGGGGCACCGGCTGGCCGGTGGCCAGGCACTCCGCGATCCGGCTCGACGCCATCGCCATCGCCATCGCGAGATGGCTGGTGCAGACATGCGCGCCGGCGCCGAAGCGGCGCCGTCCGACCAGAGCGAGCACGGCGATAGCCGCGAGAAACGTCGCACCGGACGGATCGATGTGGGTGTAGCGGATCATTTCGGGCGGTCCGCCGGGCCGGCCGTTCAGGGCGGCGAAACCGCTGAAGGCCTGAAGGTGCGGGTCGACCGCGGCGAGATCTCGCATCGGCCCAATGTCACCCCAGCCCGAGCTCGACAGATAAATCAGGCTGGGATTGATCGCCGCCAGCGCGGCGTAGCCGATGCCCATGCGGTCGGTGACCCCGGGCCGGTAGTTTTCGAGGAGGATGTCGGCGGTGACGCCGAGGCGTTCGACAACCTTCTGATGCTCGGGGTTCTTGGCGTCGAGCATGGCGAGGCGCTGATTGATGTTCGAGGCGACGAACGCGGTGGCCCAGCCTTTCTGTTTGGGAAAGGCGAGACGGGTGGTTTCGCCCGACGGCCGTTCGACCTTGACCACATTGGCGCCGAGAAACCCGAGCAGAGTCGCGGCCCAGGGACCAACCACGGCGGTCCCGAAATTGAGCACATTGACTCCCGCAAGCGGGCCTGGGGCGGTCATATTGTCGAGACTCGTCTAGTTGTCGAAATGGCCGCGCAGCTTAGCGTTGATCGACTCCTTTGCCACGTCGAAGATTCCGAATCCGTGGTCGGGCCAGCGTTCGAATCTGCCATTCTGAATTTGTCCTTCGGCGCGCGCCGAAATTTCCCACAAGTCGTCTTTCGGCCCGATCGCGAGAATGGGCTGGGTGACCCGTGGCAATTTCTCGTGAAATCGGGCGCGCATGGCGGCGCGGCCGCCCCAGAACGACTTGTCGCCCGCTTTCAACTTGTCGACAAAGCCGCGCATGATTAATGGCAGGGTCATGCCCGGTCCTGCCCATTGCACGGATCTATTCCATTCCGCCGACACGAAACTTGCGTCCATGGTCATCGGAACCGGCCAGGGCTTGCTGTTGAAGGCGTCGATGAACGACTGATCGACCAGCGGCAGGCCGATCAGAACCAGGCGTCTGATCTGTTGTGGCCGGGCGAGGGCGAGTTCGGTCGCGGTCAGCGCGCCGGTATGGTAGCCGAGCAGATCGACCGGCATGTGGCCAAGTTGATCCAGGAGATCGCCCATGGCGTCGGCGTAATCGGCAATGTCGGGGGGCGAGGTCGGCGCATCGGATTCGCCGTAACCTGGCGTGTCCGGTGCGTAGACAAAGCGATCCCGACCCAAATCCTTGAGCACTTCCGTGAACACGCGGCCCGATTGCGGGCTTTGATGGAAACAGAGGAGTGGCGTGAAGTTGGGGGCTGCGCCCGACGGCGGGCGTGCCGTGTGCACGTGAAGTTGGCCAAAGCGGCAATCGAAATAGCTGCGACAAACGGTGGTCAACGCCATGATGCGATCGCTCCCGACCAGAAAACGCCGGGCACACACGTAATCCCATTACCCCGGAATGCAAGGATTGCTGGAGGCCGCGCACCCGTCGGGTCTTAGCGCGCGGACGCCGTCGATCGATCCACCGAATCCGGGCGCATCGACGACGATCGAGTGGTTCGGGGTCAAGGGAAAGCGCCACCCTAAAGCGTAAAATATTCAGACTTGTGAATACGGTCCTTCGGCGACGCTGGTCTATTATATTGTCAACGCAGCCCAATGCGGTCACATAGTTCCGCAGCATTTCATTGACGACGTTCGGGGGGAATCCATGGTTCTCGTTCATTCCGGCAAAACGGTTCTCGCACTGTCGATCGCAACATCGCTGGCGCCGTTGGCGCAACCAGGCTCGGCCATGGCCCAGACAAGCGCGGTCGCGGTCGAGGAAATCACGGTCACCGCGCGCAAGCGGTCGGAATCGCTCCTGGACGTGCCGCTGACGGTCACGGCGCTGACGTCGGACGACATCAGCATCAAAAGCATCAAGGAGCTGAACGATATCGTCAATTACGCGCCCGGCTTCTTCTACGGCACGCCGACCGTGGGCCGCAACGATCGCTCGAACCGGCGTCTTCTGATTCGCGGTATGCAGATCAACACCGACGTGCAGACCAAACAGGCGGTTACCGTATTCATCGACGGCGCGCCAATTCTGGGCGGCGACATCGGCAGCACCGAAAACGCCGAACGGGTCGAGGTCGTGAAGGGTCCGCAGAGCGCCTACTTCGGCCGCTCGACGTTCGCTGGCGCCATCAATCTCGTCACCAAGACGCCGAGCAACGAATTCCAGGGCAAGGCGAGGGCGGAGTTCGGCCGCTTCGGCATGTCCGAAATCGGGCTTGAGGTCGAAGGGCCCGTTGTCCAAGAGCGCCTGGCGGCGCGGGTCAGCGCCAGCCGGTACGAAACCGGCGGGCAGTACGAGAATTTCATCGGTAACGAGAAGCTCGGCGCCCGCGAGACGATCGACTTCTCCGGTACGGTGTTCGCGACGCCGAGCGACAATTTCACCGCCAAGGCGCGCGCCCACTATTGGGAAGACCGCGACGGGCCGGCGGCGTCGTTCGGCTACGGCATAGGCAACGGCGCCAATCTGTTCAATTGCAACCGGGGCGGCACGGCCGGCCGGGTCAACGGCAACAACAACTGGATCTGCGGACGTCCGCCGTTCCCGCAGCCCAACCAGATCGCCCTCGACGTCACGATGACGCCGTTAGTCCGGTCCGTGCTGCTCGGCAACGCGCCGGTGCCGCCGAACACCTTGCAGTTCCTGTTCAGCCCTCAGTTCCTCGATGACTTCGGTCTCGAACGGCATGCGTTCGAAACCAGCCTGGTGATGGACTACGAATTCGGCAACGGCATCACGATGTCGTCGATCTCGGCCTATCACTTCAACAAGTGGGCGGCACTGGCCGATCTCGACGGCCGGCCGACGGCGGCTCTCGGCGCGGCGTTCGATACGCTGCTCCTGAACAATGCCGACTACGACGACATGAGCCAAGAAGTGCGGGTGACCTCGGCGGCCGATCAGCCCTTACGCTGGATGGTGGGCGGCAATTACACCGATCAGGATGCCGCCAACACCAGCGGCTTTCGCCTGCCGCCCGGGACCTTCCGGTCAACCGCGGTCGGCGCCACCAACAAGGTCAAGACCACCGGCATCTTCGGCTCGGTCGCCTACGATGTGCTGGACCAGCTGACACTGAACATCGAGGCCCGGCGTCAGTGGGACAAGGTGTCGGATGGCGTCATCAACGGCCTGGTGCTGACCGAGACCTTCAAGAGCTTCACGCCCCGTGTCGTTATCGATTACAAGCCCGACGACGATTTGACGTTTTATGCAAGCTGGGCGAAGGGAACGCGCCCCGGCACGTTCAACACGACCTTGGTGGGACGGCCCCAATCCGAATTGGACGCGATCCGCGCCGCGATCAGCGCCGATATTTCGGTGCCCGAAGAAAAGCTGTTCAATTACGAGGTCGGCTTCAAGGGCCGGCTGTGGGACGGTCGCGCGTTCCTGACGGCGGCGATCTATTATGCGCGCTGGCGCGACCAGCAGTCGGTGGCCCTGACGCCGATCACGCGGGCCAATGGCACGCTCGATCTAGTTGCCGCCACAGGATCGGGCGGCAAAACCAATCTGTCGGGGTTCGAAGCCGAGGGCGAGGTTCGGTTGACGGAGCAGTTCTCGCTCGAAGGCACTTTTGCCTATAACGACACCGACATCATCACGCGCGATTGCGGCGACTGCCTCTTGATCCTCGGAGTGCGTGACGTGCTCGGCCTCAGGAAAGAGATGTCGCGGACTCCCAAATACAAGGGCACCGCCTCGGCCACT
>VGEM01000238.1 GCA_016869315.1 Alphaproteobacteria bacterium
AAATCGCGGTCGATGCGGCGATTGCCTCGCTTTATGTCGGTCAGGAACAGGCGGAGCTCGAGATCATCTACAATACAGAGCTCGCGAAGCGGGGCGGCAAGGGCCGCTACCTCTCCACGGGCACCCGCGGCAAGCGTAAGTCCAAGGTCGAAAGAGATCAGCTGATCACGTTCGATGGGCTTGCCGAGTACAAACATTATTGTGCCGATCTCGGCCGCACCGCCATCTGCGGCACGCCGACCGAGGAGATGCTCTTTCGCAATCGCGCCATGAAGCTCGGCTGCGATATCGCCTACGGCATGATCAAGCCGGGTGTCACGGGTCGCGCTGTCACCGAGACGGTGATCGATGGACTCAAGAAGGCGGGATTTCCCGGGTTCGTCATCTGCACACCGCACTCGGTTGGTCTCGAGCACACCGACCATCCACTGCCAATTGGCCCTGATTTGCCGGGATCGTCGGGGCCCTTCACGTTTCTCGAAAACATGGTCTTCACGGTCGACATGCCCTACTACGAGGTCGGCTGGGGAAACATGCACCTCGAGGATCTGATGCGTGTGACCGCGACCGGGGTCGAGGCTTTCAACAGCGTCGATGTCTCCCTCCGCGTCGTGCCCGCCGACAAACCGCGGGCGGCGGCGGAATAGGCACATGGTCCTGCCTCCCGTTACGGCACCGGTGGCGTCGAATCAGTTGAATGGCGGCCAGGTGATCGCGCGCGTGCTTGCGCGGCATGGCATTCGCACCTCGTTTTGCCTGGCCGGAACGGCGCACACGCCGCTCTTGTTCGCGCTGGATGACGAGAAGATTCGCGTGATCTCCAGCCGCCACGAGACCGGCACGGTCGCCGGCGCCGATGGCTACGCGCGTGTCACCGGCAGGTGCGGCATTGCTATGATCAAGGCCGACCAGGGCCTGCCGAATGCCGTCACCGGCATCATGACCGCGCATCTCGCCTGTTCGCCGGTGGTGGTGCTGGTGTCGGAGACGCCGAAGAACACCACCGAAGCCGAGGGCGAGGACGACAACGACGTGCTCGATCTGGTCAAGCACGTCTGCAAGTGGGCGAAGAGCGTGCCGTCGACTGAGCGGCTCGAAGAATACGTCGAGGCGGCGATCATGCAGGCGACGACGGGGCGACCCGGCGTCGCGGTGCTCGGCATTCCGCAGCACTTCGAGGGTGCGGCCGTCGACTATGCCGAACGCGCACGTGTCGTGCCGCGACCGGCGCCACCCGCACCAGACGCCGCGCAGGTGGCCCGGGCGGCCGAGTTGTTGTCGAATGCCAAGCGGCCGCTGGTGATCGTCGGCACGGGGGCGGCCCTGTCGGGGGCGGGGCCGGCGCTGCGCGCGCTGTCGTCGACGTTCAATCTGCCGGTGTTTGGCAGCAACCTCGGCCGGGGTCTGGTGCCGGAAGACATGGCGCGCGGCTTCGCCTGGCCCTTGGCGCAGGTGGCGGCCAAAGAGGCCGATGTCGTGCTGATCGTCGGCATTCGCATGGGCCAGCGGATGGGTTACGGGTTGGCGCCGCGCTTCGCGGCCGACGCGACATTCATTCAGATCGACATCGAGGCGGATTTCATCGGCCGCAATCGTCATGTCGACGTGGCGCTGGTTGCCGATGCCAAGGCGGCGGTTGCGGCCATCCATCAGGCCTTGGCGGTGCGCAAGGTACCGCCGCAGAAAGACCACGCCTGGCTGCATGACGCGTTGAAGGTGCGCCTCGCGCGCGTCGACGAACTCGGGCGCGATCCGAATGCGCCGATCCATCCCTACCGCATGGCGCGCGATTTGATGCAGGTGATGCCGCCCGAGGCGATTTACGTCGGCGACGGCGCCGACATTCAGAACTGGATGCATGCGATTCTTCGCATTCGTTCCGATCGCGCCTTCATGGATCACTATCCGCTCGGGTCCATGGGCATCGGAACGCCCTTGGCGGTTGGCGCCGCTGCCGGCGCGCGCGAAATCGCCGAGACGACGGGGACGCCGCTCCGGCCCGTTGTGCTGGTGACCGGCGATGGTTCATTCGGGTTCTACAATTCCGAGCTTTGCGGCGCGGCGCTGGCGGGTTTGAAGATCGTCTGTCTCATTTCGAACGACGGCCTGTGGGGCACCGAGCAGCACGGTCAGATGAAAGTCTACGGCCGTGCCTCCAACTGCGCGCTCGGGCAGTGGGACTATCATCTGATCGCGCACACGTATGGTCTGCGCGGTGAAAAGATCGCGCGCGCCGATGACATCCTGCCGGCGCTCAAACGCGCCTTTGCCGCGGACGGAACGACGGTGCTCAACGTGCTGACCGATCCCGGCGCCGGCATCGTCCGCAAAACCGACCCCCGCGTCCAAACCGTCGCCTTCGACGATCTGGTCGCCAACCAAAAGAAACACTTCACGCCATCCATCGCCTGATCAGGGACATAATTAGGGTACGACCCTATTTTTGATTAGAAATGTCAAATCAAAACAATAAATTAACAGGTGGGCAGGCGATCAACCGGGCGCTGCAGCGCTATGGCGTCAACTCGTGCTTTGCACTCGCCGGCACGGCACATGCGCACCTGCTCCACGCCATGGCGCAGGACAGCGCGCGCCATCCGTGGACGATTTTTTCCGGCCGACACGAGAGCGGTACGGTAGGCGCCGCCGATGGCTATGCGCGCGCCTCCGGCAAGCTTGGCGTCGCGATGATCGGCGTCGAGCACGGCATCGCCAATGCCGTCACCGGCATTTGTGTCGCCAACGCCGCCTGTTCGCCCGTACTGGTTTTGGCGACCACCGAGACGCCGTCACAAATCGAAGCGGTGTCGGATCGTTCCAATGACCTGCTCGACATGGTCAAACCCTACGTCAAGTGGGCGCGGACCGTGCCGAGCGTCGATCGCCTGGAGGAGTACATCCACGCCGGCGCCAAGCAGGCGCTGTCGGGGCGGCCCGGCGTCGCCGTGGTCGGCATTCCGAACGGCTGGCAAGCGCGCGTCGTCGATGCCGCCGAGCGGGTCGAGGCGCCGTTGACGTTGCCGGGAAATCCCGCGCCCGCGCCGGAGGCCATCGCCGCCGCGGCCGACCTGCTCGCCAACGCCAAGCGACCGATGGTCGTGCTCGGCGCCGGGGCGATGCTGTCGGGCGCCGGCGCGGCCCTTCGCAAACTTGCCAGTACCTATCGCTGGCCGGTGCTGGCGAACGGCATGGGTCGCGGCCTGGTGCCGGAAGACATGACGCTCGGCTTCAACTGGCCCCTGGCGCAGGTTGCCGCCAAGGACGCCGATGTCGTGCTGGTGATCGGTTGCCGCCTGACGCAGCGCATCGGCTTTGGCCTGCCGCCGCGCTTCGCCAAGAACGCCAAATTCATCCAGGTCGATGTTGACGCCGGCGAGCTTCGCCGCAATCGCGATATCGATGTCGCCGTCGTCGCCGACGCGCGTCGCATGGTCGAAGCGTTGCTGACCGAGCTTGATCGGGTCGGCGCCAAGCCGCTCGCCGATCCGAGTTGGGTCAACGACGCCATGGGACCGCGCCTCACACGCATCGCCGAAGTCGGACATTCGGACGCGGCGCCGATCCATCCGTTCCGGATCGGTCGCGAGTTGATGAAGGTGATGCCGGAGGACGGCATTTATGTCGGCGACGGCGCCGATATGCAGAACTGGATGTACGCGGTTCATCGCATCCGCCGCGAACGCTGTTTCATGGACCACTATCCGTTCGGCTACATGGGCTCGGGCACGCCGCTCGCCATGGGTGCGGCAACCGCCATGAAAGAAGAAGCGGCCAAGACCGGCAAACCGGTGCGGCCCACGGTGCTGGTCACGGGCGACGGCGCGTTCGGCTTCCATTGCGCCGAATGGAACGGTGCGGTCATGGCGGGGCTTCGCCTCATCGGCATCATTTCCAACGACGGCGGCTGGGGCACCGAAAAGCATGGCCACATCAAGGCTTTCGGCGGCCAGCACTTCAACTGCGAGCTGGGCCACTGTGATTACCAACTGATCGGCGAGGCTTTCGGCGCCATCGGCCGGCGCATCGAGCAACCCGGCGACATCGCGCCGGCGCTCAAAATGGCTTTCGCCGCCGACCGCCCGGTGATCCTCAACGTCATCACCGATCCGATGGCGGGCCTGGCGCGAAAGAACGACCCGCGACTGCAGACCATCGCTTTCGAGGATTTGGTCTCGAGCCTCAAGATCCACTACACGCCCGAGGTGGCGTGAGCTGATTCAAGCGTGATGCGTAAGAATGTCCGACAGCATCCGCAAGGTCGTCGGTAGCGGCGCGTAATGTTCCAGCGCCCAGGCGCGGCCACGCGCGGCGATCTCGGGCCACTCCTTTTCGCGATCGAAGAGTTGCGCGATCGACCCTGTTAAATTCGCCAGGTCGATCGGGGCATAGTGCACCCATGGCTCAGGCATCACCGGCAACTTGAACCCGCTTGCTCCGAAGTCGAGGTGCACCGTCAGGCATCCGGCGGCGAGACTTTCCCAAAACCGCCAACTGTCCCACCGCATGATCACCGCCGGCGCATGGAGCTCGGCGAAGCGATGGTTCTCGACGATCTGCGGTTGGGCCTTGGCGAGGTAGGGATTGGTCTGCAGCGCCGAGAAAAAGTCGCCACCGTAGGCGAGGCAAATCTGGGAATTCATCAACGCCTGTAGGTAGCTCGCGCCGGCATAATCGGTACGGTCGACATCAATCCGCCGTTCGAGACTCGGGATGTAGGCGAGATCCAGCAGCCCGCGAACGCCCTGGTTGAGGGTCGCGCGGAAATTCCGAAGCGCGCGCCGTTGACGTCGCTCAAACGGCGACGCGTCACGAGTCGCCTCGACGGTCGACCGGCTCAATCCAAATCCAATTGCCACGCGGTGGCCACCGGCGCGCGCGAGCGTGCTCTCGTGCGTGGCGAACAACAGGACATCGTCCGGCGCCTTGCAGAAAATGCTGATATCAGAAGTTGTCAGATACGCCGTGCGAGCGTCGCGCAGCCCCGAAATCGGCACGTAGTGATTGGTGTGTGAAATGTCGATCAGATAACCGGCCTGCCCCTGGTACATCGGGGCGCGGAGCGCGGCGAGGTCGACGCCCTTGAGCGGCATCGAGGCCTCGCGCGACGTGACACGCTCGGCGTTTGTCTTGACCGGAATACCTAGCTCGATGAGCCCCTCGATCAGGCAGCCGGCGTTATGGGTCGGAACCTTTTCCGGCGAAAAGACGTAGACGCCGTTGGCGAACGCCAGGCGAAGGGCCGCTGTGGAAAACGGCGGTGCCGTCGCGACGTCCGCTGATGCCATGGTTATCCTTACCTGATGCCGCAAATCTAACGACCCGCGGCGCTGCTTTTCATCACCTTGTACGAAGGCGTATCACAAGGTACGGCATACGGTCATGATCCGCACCCATGGGTGATGTAACATCGGGGTCACGCGGGTCGGGGGGATGTGATGGGACGATATTTTGGGGTGATCGTGATTGCAGTCGCCGCGGTCGCGGCTGCCATGCGCGCCGACGACCAGTCGGACCTCGCCGCAGCCAAAGCCGCCGTTGACGCCGGCGACTTCGCAAAAGCGGTACCAATTATCGAGGCTATGGCTGCGCGTGGCAGCGCCGAAGGCCTGCGCGCCCAGGCGGTGCTCTATCTCCGCGGCCAGGGTGTCGCCAAGGACGAACCCAAAGCCTTCGCCCTGATGACGAAGGCCGCGGAAGCAGGGCTTCCGGCAGTGCAGCACGAACTTGCCATTCTTCTCTATAACGGCGTCGTCGCGCCAAAAGACTTGGCCAAGGCATCTGAGTGGCTCAAGAAGGCCGGCGCCCAGAACGTTGGCGTGTCATGGCACTTGCTTGGGCGCATCGCGGCCGAGGGCAAGAACCTCAAAGATGCGGCCGAGAACTATCGCAAGGCGTCCAAATTCGGCGTGATCGGCGCCATGCTTGATCTGGCGCAAACCCTGATGAACCAGGTCGCCGAAACCAAGGCCGACGGCATCGAGGAGCTGAGCGAGGCTTACCGTTGGGTTCAAACCGCGTTGGCGGCGGTGCCATCCGGACCTCAACGCGACGAGGTCCACCGCATTCGGCTCGCCATCGAAGATGGCATCAACAAACGTGACCCAAAAGGGGCTGCGACAACCATCG
>VGEM01000239.1 GCA_016869315.1 Alphaproteobacteria bacterium
CTCAAGTCATTCGAGAGCGGTTTTGCCATGCGTGCTGGCCTCCAACTCCAGCACACAGCTTGAATCACAAATTCCAACCCTTGGGAATCACCTTCCATTCTGTCAATCTGGGAACCGCTCTAGGTCCAGGGACGGTTAGATTTCCGAACATCCCACCGTTTCGGTTGGCCACGGACACATGCGACATGGGCCGCTGGGCCGAATCGGCGTTGTTGACCGTGGTTATTACGGCACGGGTTGCAAAAATTTGCTTAACGGTTCAGCGAAGTTCGGCACTGACGAAAAAAAACGGCGGGCCTTGGCCCGCCGTTTCGTCATCGACGAATTAACGATCTGTTTAGAACAGACGCAGCACCGACTGTTCGGACTGCTGGGCGATCGACAGTGAAATCGTGCCGAGCTGCTGACGGGTCTGCAGCGACAGAAGGTTGGCCGATTCCTCGTTGAGGTCGGCGTTGACCAACTGGGCGGCGCCACCCTTCAAGGTATTGATCAGATTTTCAGTGAACTGGCGGCGAATTTCGAGCATCGACGAATTGCTGCCGAAGGTCTGCGACACCTGGCGGACGGTGACCAGCGCCGAGTCGAGCGACCGAACCGCGCGATTGATGGCGGTGATCGCCGCGGTGCCGGTCTGACCCCACACCGTCGTGGTACCGGCCGTGCCGGTGGCGAGCGCGGACCGCGCGATGATTGACGTGAAGTCGGCCGTGTTCAGGCCGCTGATGACCAACTGATTGATGGACGACGACTCGGTGCGCTCGTTGAAGCGAACGGTGAGCCGGTCGGAGCCCGGGGCAAAGACCCCGGAGGTGTTTTTGAGCAGATTGATGCCATTGAACGCGCCGTCTTCCAGCAGGTTATCGACCTGACTGCGCAGTTCATTGAATTGACTGGCGAGCTTGGCGCGGGTCGAGCTTTCCGGTGAGGAAATCGCCGACTGGGCCAGCGCCTTCATCTGCTTGATGACCTCCTCGACCGATTCGAGGCCTTGAACGGCCGCCCGGATAATGCTGATGCCGTTCGAAATGTTGTCTTTAATTTGCCCGAGATCGCCCGCGCGTGCGTTCAAGTTGCGCGCTTTGAAGAACGCGAGCGCGTCATCGATCGCGCTGTTGACTTTGAGGCCGGTGGCCAGACGTTCCTGGGTGCGCCCGATCAGATTTGTCGTGCGCTGCAGCAACAGCAGGTTCGTCCGTGTCTCCTTGCTGAGGGTAATGTCTCCCATAGTGTTTCTCCCGTTTTGGCACCGAACTTAATGTCCGGTCGTATCGCACGGTCCCCCTTCTGGCAGACCGCCCCTAACACAAAGTAAATGCCCCGGCCTTTTTTTCCAACCCGCCTTTTATTAATCCCAAGAATTGTGCTCGATCTGTTGCGAATCAGGTTCGCGGGGCGGCGTCTTACGCCACCCCGCGTCCTGAATCGTCCTAGCTTAACGCAACTATTATTAGAACAGTCAATTAGAGAAGAGACGGAGGACCGGCTGTTCGGACTGCTGCGCGATCGAGAGCGAGATCGTACCCAACTGCTGGCGGGTCAGGAGCGACTGCAGGTTGGCCGATTCTTCGTTGAGGTCGGCGTTGACCAGCTGTGAAGCACCGCCCTTCAGCGTGTTGATCAAGTTCTCGGTGAACTGGCGTCGAATTTCGAACAACGACGAGTTCGTACCGAAAGTTTGCGAAACCTGACGGACGGTGACCAACGCCGAATCAAGCGAGCGAATAGCACGGTTGATGGCGGTGATCGCCGCGGTGCCGGTCTGGCCCCACACGGTGGTGGCACCGGCCGTGCCGGTCGCCAACGCCGAGCGCGCCAGGATCGACTGGAAGTCCGTCGTATTGAGGCCCGAAACGGTCAGCTGGTTGATCGCCGCGGTGGTCGTGCGTTCGTTGAAACGAACGTCGAGCTGGTCGGCGCCAGCTGCGAACGCCGCGGTCCGGTTCTTGAGCAGGTTGACGCCGTCGAAGTCTGCGTCTTCGGCAAGATTGTCGACCTGACTGCGCAGTTCGTTGAACTGACTGGCCAGTTTGGCGCGGGTCGAGCTTTCCGGCGAGGCGATCGCGGACTGGGCCAGCGCCTTTAGCTGCTTGAGCGTGCTCTCGATCGCTTCCAGACCCTGGATTGCCGCGCGGATCGTGGCGATGCCGCTTCCGATGGTGTCCTTGATGGACGACAGGTCGCCGGCGCGAGCGTTCAGGTTACGAGCTTTAAAGAAGGCCTGCGCGTCATCGATGGCGCTGTTGACTTTGAGGCCTGTGGCCAGGCGCTGTTGAGTACGGCCAATCAGGTCGCCGGTACGCTGCAACGACAACAGGTTGGTTCGTGTTGCCGTCGTTTGGTTAATATCAGCCATTGTTCAGTCTCCTTTTCTAGGACGATGTCGTGACATTTCTGTCTTACCGCTGGTATCAATGAGCACTTCTGCTCTCTACCAGCAGCCGGGGATTTATAGAGGGCCAGCCCACCGGCTGTCAACGACTGGTCAATGGATTGTTAACCTCTATGAATCCCATTGATATCGTTCACATTTCCTGGCCAGCCCACGTTCGCATCCCGTCGGTTCAAGATACAACTGATACGATAATAATGCTCCGGGAGTGGCGATTTGGGGGCGATTCGTGAGCAGCGAAGAGGGATATCTCGTCCTGGCGCTCGACGATTCCCGCTATCTGGATTTGGCGGCAAATCTGGCCCTTTCCGTCCGTCGACTGGATACCCGTCCGATCTCGGTTGCCGTCAGCCCCGGGATGCAAATCCCGCCAGGGTACCGGGCGCTGTTCGACCGGGTCGTCGAGATGCCCGGCGCGCCCGACATTCGCGGCGCCATGAATAAAGTCTTGATGGATGGCATCAGCCCTTATCGGCGGACCATGTATGTCGACGCCGACTGCCTGCTGATCAACAATCGAGTCGAATTCTTTTGGCTGAAATACCGTGGCCACGGATTTGCCGTCGAGGGCCATCGCCAGTCCCGGGGCGCGGTGTTTGCCTGCTCGCTCGGCGAAAAAGATGCGGCCGCTCTCTGCCGGTTGCTCGGCGTCGCCGCACTGACGGTCTTCAATGCCGGGGTGATCTACTTCGAGACTTCGGCGGCGGGCACCGCCGTATTCGAACGCGCCCGCGAGATCTATCGGGGACCGCTCCGCGACCAACTGACATATCGATATAAGCATGCCGGCGAATATGCCGACGAGCCGATCTTCGCCGCGGCGCTTGCGCAGCGCGGGATAGCGCCGTTCGAACCACCATTGTCGCATCGGCTTCAGGTCACGACCCCAAATGCGGTTGGCGGCACGATTGACCTCGACAGCGGCGATTTGACTCTGATCAAGCGTCCGCCGGGAGGAACGGATCAGACGTGGTCGGGGGCCATATGCCACTTCTGCGGCCTCTCGCCGATGGACACTTATTTCGATCTGGCCGACCAGCTGCGCCGCAAAGCGGGTCTGCCGGCCATGGCTCGCGACAGCTTCCGCCCCGTCGTGTTGACCGCAACCCATCATCACGAGACAGTATCCGCGTCGTCGTGAGGTTACCGTGCCGCGATCCCCATCATCGATCGGCCTTGCCACAAGCCTGGCGCCCGGACGAACCGACCAGCTCCAGCGATTGGCCGTCGACTCATGGCGCGCGGCCGGATTTTCAGTGGTGTCGGTCAATGTGCCGACGGAAATCGAGTTACTGAGATCCTCGTTTCCCGACGTCGAATTCGTGGCTGCCGCGCGGTCGGGCCAAAAAATCGCCGGCAAGCCTGTACCGTTCTTGATCGATCTCCTGCGCGCAGCCGCCGCGCGACCCGGGAACGCGGCGATCGTCGGCACGATCAACGCCGATATCGTGCTTCGCGCGGGAACGCGCCTGCATGACACGGTCGACGATTCCGTAGGCCCTGGCGTCATCATGCTGCCGCGCGTCGACATTCCGGACATCAGCCGGATACCTTCGGGCCTTGAGAATCCGAACCCGGCCATCTCGATCGGATATGATGGCGCCTTTGACGCCCGACCCTTGGTCGAACAGATTCCCGACAGCGCGTATTGTCTTGGGATGCCGTTCTGGGATTACTGGCTGCCGATGATGGCGATTCTCAAGGCTTGGCCGTTGTCGGCCATCGCGTCGCCCGAGGCGTTCCATCAAGATCATCGGACCACATGGAATCAGACGGTCTATTTCTATTTCCATGCCCTGGTTTCGGATTTGATCGCCGCGTGTCGCGGCGCCTCGACCGAAGACCGCGACGCCGATCTGGCATTGATCGTCGACGTGTTTGCCAACGTCTATGGCAAGATCTTCGCCCAAGGAACCGACGCGACGAAGACGGGCGCCGAGGCCGACGCGCGCCGCCGCGTGCTGGCGGATGCCTTCGACAGCGTTCAAGAGGTCGTGGTTCATCATATCAAGCAGCGCGCCCGGCCGCTCGCGGTGCCCGCCCCGGAATGACCGAGAGCCCGCCAATCGACGCACTTGCGATGCTCAGAGCCGGCGACGTCCCTGGCGCAACGGATGCCTTCAGCGCCCGCGTTGCCGCCAATCCACGCGACGCCGATGCGCTGCATTGGCTTGGCGTCATTGCGATCCAAGCTGGCGCCGTCACGGACGCTATCAAACTGCTCGGAGCATCGACCGAGGCGCGCCCGACATTCGCCGACGCCTGGGCCAATCTGGCGACAGCGCATGACCTTGCCGGCGATCTTGCATCGGCCGAATCGGCCGCGAGGCGCGCGGTTGAACTCGACCCCACACAGGCCATCGCGCATTTCAATCTCGGGAACCTGCTCGCCAAAAAGGGCCAGCACCGTAACGCGGTCGGGTGTTTCAATTCGGCGATAGAACGTCGGCCCGCGTTTCCCGAGGCTTTTGGAAATCTCGGCATTGCGCGCCGTGAACTCAACGATCTTGCCGGCGCGATTGCCGCGTTCGAGCGCGCCCGCGATCTTGCTCCGAACGCGCGGGACGCCCGCTACAACCTCGCCAATGCGTTTCGCGATTCAGGTCGCTTGACCGACGCGGAACGCGAACTCCGCGCCGCACTCGACATCGACCCGACCTATGCGAGGGCGTGGAACACGCTCGGAAATCTTCGCGGCGACATGGCGCAGCCGGAAGCGGCGCTTGCCGCCTTCGACAAAGCCCGCGCGGCTGCGCCCCACTGGGCCGCGGCGGCCAGCAATCGCCTCAGCGCCCTTCACTATATTCCCGGTCAAACCGCGGCGGCCCTCGGCGATGCTCACCGGCGCTGGGCACAAGAGGCTGGATTCGATCTCAAACCGCCCGATCGCTTCAAGACCTGGGATCGCACTCGCGATCGCCGCCTCCGGGTCGGGTTCGTGTCGCCAGATTTTGGACTACATCCCGTTGGCTTGCTGTCGGTCGGATTGTTCGAGCGGCTCGATCGAACCAAAACAGAGCCCGTTATTTTTTCGTTGCGGCGCGGAGATCGCGAAGACGACATTTCCCGCCGCATCGCGGCGAATGCGGATTGGGTCAGGGCCGCCGCGCTCACCGATTCCGAACTCGAACACGCCATCCGCTCACGCTCGATAGACATACTGTTCGATATGAGCGGCCACACCAACGGGCATCGGTTGCAAGTCTTTGCCCATCGGGCCGCCCCGCTTCAGATCAGCTGGATTGGCTACGTCGGCACGACCGGCCTCGCCGCAATGGACTACGTTCTTGCCGACAATCAGCATGTGCCAACGGGTACGGATTTGCCCGGGCCAGAGGCCTACCTGCGAATGCCGAACGGATACGTGTGCTTCGACCGTCACGGCGTGCCGGTCCCCCGGCTGCGGCCGGCCGAAAACCCGGTCACCTTTGGTTGCTTCAATAATCCAGCCAAACTCAATAATGAAGTGGTCGCCAGTTTCGCTCGCATCCTTCAACGGACGCACCGAACCAGGCTGATTCTTGCATTTCGATGGCTCGACGATCCGGGCGTGGCGTCGGGCCTCCGCCAGGCATTTGACAGTCACGGCATCGCGGCGACGCGAATTGAAATTCGAGGCGGCGCACCACGCGAGCGGTTCCTCGCAAATTACGACGACATCGATCTTGCCCTCGATACGTTTCCCTATTCCGGCGGGCTGACGACCTGCGAAGCCTTGGCCATG
>VGEM01000240.1 GCA_016869315.1 Alphaproteobacteria bacterium
AAACTATGAGGGCCGCGCAGCGTCGACTGCCGAGATCACCGAAGAAAGGTACGAGGCGAGCCGGCGACGTTCGAGCTTGCCCATCTGATTGCGTGGCAGCGATTCGACCCTGACGTTGAGGTAGGGTGGTCCGCGGCGCATCACGCCGCCGATCAGGATCTCAATATCACGCCAATTTGCGTTGGCCGGTGTGACGGTGGCAACGACAAGACGCTCGGAGCCGTCCTCAGATGGCACCGCCACGATTGCCGCGTCCTCGACTCCGGCGATGTCGATGAGTGCCGCTTCCAATGGTGCCGGCGCAAGTTTGGCGCCGCCAATATTGATGACATCGTCTATGCGTCCCGCGATGCTCAGCAGTCGGTTTGAATCGACCGTGCCGCGATCGCCCGGGTAGAACCAGCCGTTTTTCGCGTGTGCCATGATTACGTAAGGTGACTTGATCCGTACGCGGCCCTCAATGCCGAGGGGAAGCAGGCGATCCTGGTCATCGACGACCTCGACTTCGACCCTTGGCAGCGGGCGTCCGACGGCCCCGACGGCGCGGTCGATCACCTCGGCTTTGCCTCGGCAAACCCACGCGGCCTCGGCCGAGCCATACATGATCGTCATCTCGGGTCCGAGGTGCCGGCAGATTCGTTCGCTTAGACGCGGCGACAATCTGCCGCCGGCAACGAACGTTCGCCGATTGGGGTCGGGAATGAGGAGATGCGAGGCCTGATCGAGAACGCGCTCAAGGTCGATCGGAGAGGCGAGTACAAGATTGGCATTGGCGATGGCCCGCGCCGCTCCGTCAGCGTTCGGTGTTGCAGGGAGCACGATGCGTCCCCCCCCGCGTTCCAACACGCCAGCGGTAGAAAAAACCCCGGGTTGCTTGCCGGGCCAAGCAGCGGAGCGGCGGCGGTATCTGGATCGACTTGAAATTACTCCGAGTAGAGAGAAAGCGGCTCATCGATCGCATGCGCCTCGAGCACCACAGGCTTTGCCGACCCGGTGGTGCCCGATGACATGACAATTCGCGCCGGACATTGACCGTGCGCCGGCCGAAGGGAGGCGGCTGATTCGGCAACAGCGCTTGGGGCGAATGGAGGCGGCGCGGCGATCCGGCGGCATCCGGGGGCGAGCGGGCCGGGGCGCGCTGAACCATCGGAGACGATCAGGCCGAGATTCATTTTCGCTTGTTCGTCGAGTACGATCGCCCCAGCCATCGCGACCGTGGGTAAACCAAGATGCATCGCAGCCAAAGTCGCGACCCAGTGTCGCAACGGGTCCGAAATCTGTACGGCCGCTACCGCGTCGGCGGCAACTTCTGCGGCCGCAATATGACGGGCACACTCGGCGACGGCGTGAGCTAACTCTTGAAACGTAACGCCACGCTCGCCGACCAGAACGGCGACCTTGCGCGGGGCAGTCGACGCCTGCGTCCAAATGATTGTTGTCGCGTTCCGAATCTCAGCCATAACGACCACGACGCCCGTAATGGACTGTTATCATTATTAAAATCAGGCAGATCGGACAGCTCAAGTTCTCGCGTCGATTTGCAAGTACTTTGGAAAATAAGTTTCGACACAAATCTATCATGGGATAGCGCAAAAGCTTGATTCACCATAGGCGCTTCACGCCCAAACATTGATAATGTGAAATCGACGGTACGCCTATGGTTGTAGGTCGCGAGATTAAATGAACACCAGTGTCAGAGTCGATGAACTCATTTCGGGCCCTGCGCCTGCATCGCACCCGAACGCGCACCTCCTCCTTATTGAAGGTCGTGAAGTCGTCATTCACGATTTCGCGGCGCTGCTCCGCGGAACGTTTGGCCGCTCCGGTGCGGACCTGACGCTCACAGCGCCCGACGGCGAGCGCTACATCATCAAGGATTTTTTCGCGCATCAGCCTCCGCCGCAGCTGACCGATGGCGGCGGCGTCATTGTCGCGGGTGAAGTGGCGGCGCGGCTCGCCGGCCCGATCGCGCCGGGACAAATCGCGCAAGCCGGCGCGGCGGCGGCGGGCGCCGGTGCTATCGGCACGGTGCAAACTCTGACGGGGACAGTTACCGCGGTCCGTGCCGACGGCACCGTCGTGACGCTCAAGGTTGGCGACGCGGTTTATCAGGACGACATCATCGAAACCGGCGCCGACGGCAAGATCGGTATTGTGTTCATCGACGAAACCACTATGGCGCTGGGCGAGAACGGCGAGATGGTGCTGGACGAGATGGTCTACGACCCGGCGTCGCAGTCGGGCACGGCCAAGCTCAATCTGGTGGCGGGCGCCGCGTCGTTGATTTCGGGCAAGATCGCCAAGTCCGGCAACGACGCGATGAAGCTCGACACCCCGGTCGCGACCATCGGCATTCGCGGTACCCAGTTGATCGTGAATCTCGATCCAACGACCGGTCAGATCCAGATCGTCAACCGGCCTGAGACGCTGGCCAACGGGCAGACGTCGGTCGGTGAAATCACGCTGACTGTAAATGGCCAGGTGGTCGGCACCGTCAACGGCGCGAACGGCGGTTGGCAATGGAATGCGGCGCAGGGTCAGGCGCCGCAGCAGGTGACGTTCACGCCGGCGCAGATTGCGCAGGCGGTCGCCAACGTCGAGACCGTCGTTCAGCAAGCGCAGCAACAGTTTCAGGCGCAACAGCAGAACCAACAGCAGAATCAGCAGCCTGGAGGCCAAGGCCAAGGCGGCGGTCAAGGCCCAGGCGGCCAAGGTCAAGACGGCCAAGGTCAAGGAGCCGGAGGTCAGGGCGGGCAAGGCCAGGGCGGACCAGATGGCCAAGGCGGCGGCGGTCAAGGTAGCCAGAATCAAGGCGAGCAAGGCGAGCAAGGCCAGCAAGGCCAGCAAGGCCAGCAAGGTCAGCAAGGTCAGCAAGGCCAGCAAGGCCAGCAAGGCCAGCAAGGTCAGCAAGGCCAAGGCCAGCAAGGCCAAGGCAATCAGGCAGGGCCGCCTCCACCTCCGGCAGGTCCGCCTCCACCTCCGGCAGGTCCGCCACCTCCACCGTTTTCACCGCCAGCGAGCTTCTCGCCACCGCCCTTTTCGCCACCCCCTGGGGCGGGCTCGCCATCCGGATCACCGCCCGCCACCACGCCGCCCGCGCCACCGCCTCCACCGCCACCACCGCCACCGGTTCAGGGGGTCAACTTTAGCGTCAACTCGGTGACGGTGTCCGATACGGCGCCCGGTACGGCCGTGTTCACGATTACCCGCGGCGGCAATACCGGCGTCGCGGCGCAGGTCAATTTTGCGACGTCTGACGGCAGCGCCACCGCGGGCTCTGACTTCGGCGCGGTATCGGGAACGGCGACCTTTGCCGCCGGCGTCAACAGTTTTCAGATCAACGTTCCGATCTTCGCCAATCTGTTCAACGAGGCTGCCGAGACATTCTCGCTCAATTTGTCGTCGCCATCCGCCGCCGGCGGCGCGGTCGCGACCGCCGGCCGGGGCGGCACCGGCACGATTACCGCCGATCCGTTATTGCCAAGCTTGTCGATCAACAGTTTGATGATTTCCGACACCGTTCCTGGCGTTGCCATGCTGACGGTGACCCGCACGCCGGCCTTGAACGGCACGCTCAATCTCGCCTCGACGGTCTCTTTCAGCACGATCGGCATCACGGCCAACAGCGTGACCGACTTTGTGCCGGTGTCGGGTACGCTCACATTCGAAGTTAACGAGGACATCAAGAGCATCTCGATCAACATCCTTGCCAATACCACGCCGCTGACACTTGCGGACCGTGAAGGCGACGAGACGTTCTCGGTCATTCTCACCAACCCCACCAACGCGCTGATCACGACCGGCACCGGCACGGTGACCATTATGGCCGACCCCGCGGTGGTTCCGGCGACCTTCAGCATCTCGGGGACGACCACGTCCGAGGCGGCCGGCACTGTCTCGCTGGTCGTGACACGCGCGACCGAACTTCGCACCCAGGTCACGGTCGATGTCGCCGCCCAAAATGGCAGCGCGACTTCGCCCGACGACTTTGGCGCGTTCTCGACGACGCTCACGTTCGCGCCGACCGAGACCACGAAGATCATCACGATTCCGATCGTGAAGGACCGCACGGTCGAGGCGGCGGAGTCGTTCACCGTCGTGTTGTCGAACCCGGTCGGCGGAACCATCACGTCTGGAACCGCGACGGTCTCGATCGCGGCCGATCCGCCACTGCCGGTCGTTTCGATCAGCGGTCCCGACATGCCCAGTCCTGAAGGCGGCGCTGCCACGTTCAATGTGACCCTGTCGGCCGCGTCGACCACGCCCGTGACCGTCAACTTTGCTACCCAGGACGGCACCGCCACCGGAGGCGCCGATTTTGGAACTTCGTCGGGCACGTTGACCTTCGCGCCCGGCGAGTTGACCAAGACGATCTCGGTCAACATCACCGCCGACACAACCTTGGGCGAACCGGAGGAAAACTTTTCTGTCGTGCTGTCGAGCCCAGTTGGCGCGACCATCGGTACCGCCAGCAGCTCAGCCACCATCCTCGCCGATCCCCCGGTTCCGACGATTTCGGTGTCGGGCTCCGAGGTCGCCGAGGGCACCCCGGTCACATTCACCATCACTTTGTCACGGGCGACCACGGTCCCGGTCACCGTCAACTACGCCACCCAGGACGGCTCGGCTTTAGCCAATTCAGACTACAACCCGACCTCGGGTACGCTCAAGTTTCAGCCCGGCACGACATCGCTCACGGTGTCTGTCGCGACGATTCTCAACACGACCGTCGAGCCGGCCGAGAATTTCACGCTGGTCCTGTCGAATCCGGTCAATGGCAAGCTCGGCTCGGACAGCGCGATCGGTGGGATCTCGGCTGATAAGCCGACGTCCGGCGCCGCCGTGCCGATGTTGTTTGGGCCCCTGTCCGGAAATCGCTACGTCGATTTTGACGGCTCGTCCAACAAGCTGCTGGAAAGCGTCTCACAGCTCACGCTCACCAGCCACACCGTCGAGGCGTGGTTCCGCACCGAGAAATCGACCGTCGGCCAAATCATCGCCGGCGTTGGCGGCGTGACTGCAGACGCCGCGTTCTTGAAAATGCTGAACGGCAAGATTCGTGCCGTCGTCAAGCTTGGAGCAAATTCGAAGATCGTCGAATCCACGGCCAGTTATGCCGACGGCGCGTGGCATCACGCGGCCTATTCCTACAATGCGACGACCGGACAGATTCAACTGTATATCGACGGCGTCCTCGACGCCGGCGCGAAGGTCGTGTCGAATCCAACTTTCTCATTCACCATTACCGAAGACGTTTACGTCGGCCATGACCACGGGGTCGAAGTCTTCACGGGTGGAATCGACGAAGTCCGCATCTGGAACACTGTGCGAACCGCGACCGAGATCGCGCAGAACCGCCTCACCGATTTGTCGAGCAGTTCCCCCGGTTTACAGGCGTATTATAAATTCGAATCCCTGACGTCCGTCAGCGAGCGTCTGGGCTACGCCGACCTCGCCGGCAGCAGCGGCAACCAAGGGCTGTCGCATAACGGCACAGCAAATGTTCCAACGCCGGCCATCCCAAAATCGCCGAGCGGCTTTGTGCTCGACTTCGACGGCAGCGACAGCGTCACCACATCGATCACCAGCCTGTCCGGAAGTTTCACGTTCGAAGTGAATATCAGGATCACGGACCTGACCGGCAACGACATGCCGATCATCGCCAAGGGCCCGACCGGTCCGGATTCCGGATTCGAGTTCCAACTGTTGATCAATGCCTCCCGCCACCTCGTCCTGCGCATGGGCAATGGCAGTACCGCGGTCTCTGCGGTGTCCGGCACTGCGCTGCCGGTCGGCGCGTGGCAGCACGTCGCGGCGACCTACAATGCCTCGACCAACGCGATGGAAATTTACGTCAACGGCGCCAGCGCCGGCAGCGCCACCTTCAGCGGCGGCTCCCGGCAGGCCGGCAACCAGGGACTCACCATTGGTTTCTTCAATAATGGTACGGCGCGGTCGTTCGACGGCCAGATCGCCGACATCCGGATCTATGACACCGACTTCGCGAGCGCGCATATCGCCAACCTTTTCAAGAACGGCGTGACACCCGGGCACGAGTATCTGGTTGCCCACTACACGCTGAGCGATGCAAATCCATCCGTCTTGACC
>VGEM01000241.1 GCA_016869315.1 Alphaproteobacteria bacterium
CCGAGGGGGTCCACCGTCGGGTCCTGGTACACCTCGGCCCCCAGCGCCGTCTTCACGGCCGCCAGCTCCGCCGTGCAGTCGCCGTACTGCAGATTTACGAACCATGCGCCGGATACTCCAAGCACCGCGCCCCAGTCCGATAGTTCCGCGCTCTTCAATTCGGCGATGTCGTCGTTCTTACTCCGCCACGACACCCCGACGATTCGCCGCCCAGCGGCGCGTGTCTGGTAGTGGGCGCGATAACGCGCCACTTTCACCGGATCAGCCTTGAGATACCCGCTATGGCGGGGAAATCGCGCAAAGTCGGTGCGGAAAAATCGCCCAAGACTGCCCACGGCAATCTGGAAATCGTAGGCCTCTGGGTTGACGACCGACGACTCCTTCGCCCCCTCAGTGATAATCGACATCGCCGGGAACGACCGCCGATAGACCGAAGCCAGACGCGGCTTGCAGTCGAAAGTGATCGCGGCCCCCGTGGCCACCAAGTCAGGCAACATGCTTGAGAAAATGACCTGATCGCCAAGGCCGCTTTCCGTCCACAGAAACAGTCTCTTTCCGGCGAGAGCGTCGCCCTCCCAATAGGACGGGGGCTCGGCGTACCGCTGCTTGTGAGTCTTATGCAAGTCGTCAGGCTGGTACAAGCGAGCATCGTGGCGCGGCCAGCCGGCTGCCAGACACCCGACCTTCAACTCACTGAGGCTTTGGCGATATTCTAGCTGATTATCGCCCGGACCCATTGTCCGAGCCGCGTTGTAGAGTTCGATCGACGACGACATGTAGTCGTAGTTCGCTAAAGTAATCGCGATGCTTTGCAGCCCCTTCCCGATCGGCCAACCTTTGGCCATGGCCCGTTCGTAGTGACCGATCGCTTCAGTCCATCGTCCGAGATGATTGGCGACGTCGCCAAGATTGGCATGAACTTCGTAAAGTCCGGAGTCCAACGACAACACATCTTTGTAAATGCGCTCGGCTTCTTCGTATTGCTTTTTGGTTCGGAAACAATTGCCAAGATTCATCAAGATGCGCGCATCTTGTGGACGAAGCACGAGAGCAGCATTGAAGCAGGCCATCGCCTCGGTGACATGGTCTCTCTTGGTCAGCAATAGACCAAGATTGTTCAGTGTGACGATATCCCGCGGATCAAGTTCGTGGGCGCGGCGGAAAGCAGCCAAGGCCTGTTCGTCGTGGCCCAATTCCTGGTAGGCGCCAGCCAAGCTGGCATGGGCAATGGCCCAATCCGGGCGCAACGTCGCGGCCTTTGCAAACGAAATGACAGCGTCGGCAAATCGTCCCAGCTCGCGGCATGCGCTTCCCAGATTGAAATGAGAAAAAGCATTTTTCGAATCGAGGGCAATCGCCTGGCGATATGCGTCGACCGCGGCATCAAATGCCCTCATAGCGATACAAACTTCACCAATCAATGCATGGATCTGGGGCGCATGGGGCGCTAACGGCGCGGCGCGTATAAGGGTTGAGCGTGCTGCGCCAAAGTCGCCGATCGCCTTATAGGCCATCGCCAGCGTGAGCATGAAATTGACATTGGCGGAATCGCGACTCAGAGCAGCGTTGAGCCAGGCGATCGCCTCTTTCGGTACCTTGCGCTCAAACAACAACGTCCCAAGCGCACCAATCGGCGCCGGATCTTGCGGTGCCAGCACGACCGCCGCGCGGTAGGCAGACTCCGCCTCGTCGAGCACGCCTCGACCGCGCGCCGCGGCTGCGGCGCGCATCAAAGATGCGACATCTCTAGACACTGGTAAGCCAATGCTTGAAATCTGCCGTCATGCGTTCGAGCGCTTGATGCCACCATCGCCCCAACTCGAGATCGTCTTCCGATTGACGATAGAATCGCAACGACGGGTACCATGGACTATCGGTTCGCTCGAGGAACCAGTACCACAGCCCCGCGCCGCTTCGCGGCAGGAGGACCCAGGCCGGAATATTGAGCGCGCCGGCAACATGGACCGTGGTACTCGAGGTCGAAAGAACGAGGTCCGTTGCCGCCACCTGGGCAAAGAAGTCATCGAGGTCGCCCATTGCATTGACGTTAAGGTCTTGAAAGACCTCGACTCCCAATTCACGTTTGACATTGGCGAGATCCTGCGTGCAATCACCGTATTGCAGATTCACGAACCAAGCATCTTTGCTTTCGAGGATCCCCGACCACTCGAGCAAATCCGAACTCTTGTAGACCCCAACTCCGTCACGCCGACTCCGCCACGATAAGCCAATAATACGTCGCGCGCCGGCCTTCTCGCGGTATGCGTCCCTGAAGCGAGCGACTTTCGCCTCATCCGCTCTGAGATATCCCGAGTGCTTGGGAAAGTGCGAAAAGTCCGTGCGCAAGAATCGCCCGACGCTGCCAAATCCAATTTGATAGTCGCAATCCTTCGGCGGCGTGACAGGTTCCCGTTCGGTCCTTCGCCCCAGCACAACAGCGGCCGGGAAGCTTCTTTGGTACACGCGCGTCAGACGAGGCTTGCTCTCAATATAGACTTTACCTGCCTTCGCAATAATTTCCGGAACCGCACTCGAATAGATAACTTGATCGCCTAGACCCTGCTCAGGCCACAGAAAGATGGTTCTTCCAGCAAGCGACTCGCCGCCCCAATATTGCGGGGGAACTTTCCGGCGGATGACCTTTGGGCCACCTAAATCGCCCGTTCTAAACTCATAGTCCTCCCAACCGCGATTCAATTGACCTTGCATCAGCAACACCCCTGCCCTGAGGTACTTCAGGCGTTGCGACGCGGGATCGAACGCGAGGCCTCGTTCGTACATGGACAGCGCCGCGCTTAACCATCCCAGGCTGGAGTAGACTTGGCCGATGTTGGCGAGCGCTTCGACCGACCGGGGCCGCGCATCCAAAACTCTTTCGAAGAGTCCCAAGATTTTGCGCCAATGATGCTCGGCCGAGATCGGCTGTTGCATCAACGAAGCGCCCAAATTGAGCATGGCTTCAGCATCATCGGGCACGAGAGACAGAACGACTTCAAACGCGGCAATGGCCGCAGTGAAATCCTTAGCATCGAAGCAAGAACGTCCGAGGTTGAAATGCGCATTTGCCATCTTCGGCGCGAGGCGAATCGCCGAACGGCACGCATCGATCGCTTTATCGATCCGGCCGGTCGATCGATAAACCGCGCCGAGATTAGTATAGGCCTCGGCAAACGACGGCTTGGCCTTGAGCACCTTCTTGAGCCATTGCTCCGATTCGTCGAACCGCCCGGCCTGCAAATAGGCGACGGCAATCAAATGCATCAGATCGGCGTGGCCAGGCAGCATCCGAAGCGCCTGCTGATACAGGGCGATGGCCTCGCCAAGGGCGCCTTGCGTATGATGCGCACGCGCTGTCTGAATCAGCCGTCCCACCTGAACCTGACGATCCATGCGCTACCTCGGATGTTCGCACGAAAGGTCGCGGATCGAGATCACCTGGCCGATGGCAAGCAGTGACAACCGGGATAAGGTTATCGTGACCATGCGCGTTCCCGGCAAGCGTTCGCCAGTTCAACCGAATTCCGGTCGTCTTCGGTGCCGGGAAGCGCCTCGACGACACATTCGTGGAACACGCGCTCCTGGCGTGCCAGCACCGAGGACGCCGTGCGCAAGCTCAAGAAATTGCAAGATTTACCAATATAAGACCTCGCAACTTCTGATTTTGTATTTCGTAAATACTTGAGACGACATTCGGTTTCAGTTGCTGGCCTGTCTTGACCAGGCAGACCAGCCTGGGCCAACGCTGGGTTCGCGCCCAGACCGCCACCAAGTGCGAAGACGATCACGAGAAAATGGCGGCAGGTCAAGAAATTGCGGTCGACTTTAGTATGCATAGTTAATTCCTCAGCGCTCGTTGCATCACAGTTCGCATCGACTGCGTTTAATCGTTCACGGAGTCGGACTTCCGACACCGACATCTTGGAGTCGAAATCTTCGTTCATGCGGGCTCTGCACAAACGCCACGATCGTTCGATTCGACTCGAGGCCGGTATCGACCCTTACCAGCCACGGCGTCTGCGGCAGCGTGTCGTCCGGAACCGGTGGCCAATTGGGCGACCAGTCGCCGGCGAGGTCGCGATACCAGAACGCGCCTGAAACGCCTTGCCACTGGAGCAACTCAAAGTCTCGACCGTGCTCGTCGGTGTAGATCAATGCGGTCGACCGCCGGTCGTTTGCGGGCGCAAACCGCAGTACGAACGGCTTCGGCGCTCCAGCATCATCGTTGAGTGGACGCGTCGTTAATCCGCTCAGCCGCTTCGGGCCGCCAATAAAGACGTGCGGCCGATCGCGATAATCAGGGAGAATTCCGGCAAGCGAGTCCACCACGATGCTGCGCTGAACAACGATCGATTGCAATCGATCGATTTCATTGGACATTGATATTCGCAAGCCAAGTAAAGTCCCAAGCCCCTGGATGGCAACAGCGGCAACCAAAGCGGTTATCATCAATGCGACCAGAGCTTCGATCAACGTAAAGCCAGCCTGCGTCGACGGACTTGGAATAGCGATCTGCAGCATGACTATGGCTCACCAGTCGCACCAACTATCTGAAGCCGGCGATATCCAATCTTCCGCGCTTGAAATTCGAACCAAGGCTCGCGCGTGGGCCCGCGATGAACCTGGGCCGTGACTCGATATAGACCAACCGCATACCCGCCGAGTCCGGTCCCTGTCCGGATCGACGTGTTTGGCGTAATGACAGGTTCCGAAGCCCAAGATAACGAAATTTCGCCCAACTCGACGGCACCGGTTGGCGCATCCATTGGATTGAGCGTCTCAAGAAACGCCATAATATTTTGTTGAGCAAGTTGACGGGCGTTGGAGTCGCCAATCACGCGGAGCTGAAGCACGGACTGAGAAACGAATGCCGCGACCGGGATGAGGGTCAGTCCCAGAATAACGAGCGCGACAAGCCCTTCAAGCAGGGCAAATCCCGTATCTCTGCATGCGGCACGCACTTTCGTCTCTCGCTACATTTTGTTGTCGGCTTCGCAGAGTGGCGGCCGGAGGATGTACGTCTCCTTGATGCTTTCGAACGCCACCGTCACCGCGCCACCCGCACAATATCCGGAAGCCCGATATATGATCGGCGTCGGGACATCGAGCGACCACCCTGCCGGGAGCGGCAGGTCAACGCTACGATACTGACGGACCAGTGGAGAAATCGCTTTGCCTCGCGCGATCACACCAGTGTCCTCGATCGAAACAAGCAAGAGGTCTTCGCCACGCTTGTGTGCCTGATAAGTGAGCGCACCAAGGTTTTGCTCGAAGGTCTCGCGGTTCAGCGCAAAAACGACGCTATCGGCCATGGCGGACATGCGCGGCAGCACGGCGACCGAGACCAGGCCAATCAAAGTTAGCGTAACGAGAATCTCGAGAAGCGTGAAGCCTGCGCTGTCGTGGTTCGAGGAACGACAGCACAGGTCGATGCGTCTTCGGCGCGGCTTAACGATTGGTCGCCTGCTTGGGCGGAAACCCGACATCGGCATCGGTACCCTCGCCACCGTCCTTACCGTCGGCTCCAAAGCTGTAAATTACGACAGTGATCGCGCTTTCAGGAGCGTATTGGTAAGGGTTGCCCCACGGATCGAGCGGCACGGCTTCAGCCAGATAGGGGCCACGCCAGCGACGCGCCACGCGCTCGTCTCTTGGCGACGTCACTAGCATGGCAAGACCTTCTTCTTTGCTGGGAAATCGACCGACATCAAGTCGCATGGTCTCAAGAGCCCCTTTCAAGATTCGAACCTGTGTATCGGCGGCCGTGACCCTGCCCGTATCCACGCGGCCAAGAAGCTGGGGGCCGACGAGGCCAGCAATCAGTCCAATGATGACGAGGACGACGAGCATCTCAAGCAGGGTAAACCCGCTTGAACAGCGCCAGGTCGACTGGTGTCCTTGGAACTGGATGAAACGTGTTGGAGTCATTGTTGGAGTCCTAGAGTGCCAACTGGTTGACACCGGTGATTGCTAACATGATTGCCGTGATGATGCCACCGATCACGGCCCCGATAATGATGATGGCAGCTGGCTCAAGGAGCAGCAGGAATCTTTTCATTCGCTGGCGTCCGGCGTCTTCATAAAGAGTTGCCA
>VGEM01000242.1 GCA_016869315.1 Alphaproteobacteria bacterium
CGCCAGAACAACGATGATCAATCCGCCGATCACCAGCGCAGAAACGCGAAGCGAGCGCTTGACTTCCTCCGTCTTGGCATTGACGTACCACTTGAGGAAGACGACAACGCCGACGACAAGGATGATTCCGAGGAGCAACGCGGGGAGCATGGCGATTACCCGCCAAACTGGCTCGTGAGCGCTTTGACGTCTACGGACTTCGTCGCCACCTCCGCAAGCGCCTTGCGACCGCCGGCGGCATAGGCGGCCACGCCGCGCAACAGGTCGCGCAATTTGTGAGAACTATTGGCATCGAAGCTTGCGTAAGCGCCGCGGGTCAATCTGGCGATTGACTTGAACACAGTCGCGGCCGGCTCCTCACCGCCTTCGTGGAAGACGAACACCGGTATGCCGAGCAACCCAAGACTGCCCGCGGCGGCGGTCAGCAGATCGGCGGATTCCTCGACCGCATCACCGATGAAAACCACGGCATTGAGTTTATGGCGGCGGGTTTCGGCGGCGGCATGCTTGAGTACGCGTTCGATCTGGGTTTCCCCAGAAAGAAATCCGACGCCCCGCATTGCATTGACCATGGCACCTGCATCGATCGTCCATGGCAAGGCGGCGAATTCCATCAGCCCGCGATAATACGCGAGCTGAACCTCGAGGCCTCCAAGCGCTGCCGCTTCACGAAACATGTCGGATTGCATGGCAATTGCCTGGGTCCACGTCGGCCCTCGGCTTGCGGTCGCATCCATGGCAAACAAAAGGCGACCGCGGTTGCCGGCAACGGTCGCCGGAACCGACGAGGCCTGCTTCAAGAACGCGGCGACCGCGTTCGAGGTCGGTCGGACGATAGGCGTATTTCCCGTCATTCCACTGACATGGTCCTTATCAGCCTACTTTCCACGTCTGCCGATCAAGATTCAATATCGGTAACAGGGCACGGATCTCGGCGCGGGCGGCGACATGGCTCATCGCCACTTTATCTCGGGCAGGATCGAGATCTTCGACCGTCAAGCCATCGAGAAAGAGTTCGCGAAAGATCACGCGCTCGCCAATGCCCTCGGCGATTCGACAACCGAATCGCTTGGCGATGGCCGACATCAGCTCACCGACACGACGTTTATTGCGCGCATCGAGCGCGCCCACCCGGTTGCGAACGATGATCCATTCGATACGCCCGCCGTCGCGGCGGGCCCTCTGCTGCTTCGCTTTCCAAATGAGTTCGGCATAGCTGCTGGGGCCCTCGACCGATTTGGTGGCTGGATCGACACGGGCGAGCACATCGAGATCGACCAGGCTGTCATTCATCGGCGTGACAACGATGTCCGCATAGGAATGGCCGGCCAACGAAAGGCTCGATGCATGGCCCGGCGTATCGACGATCACCACGTCATGTTCGGCAAAGGACGCCAGCGCCTTGACGAAGGCGGCCTCGTCGGCCTCCTGATGCGGCGCCGGATTGACGGCAACATGGTCGGGCATCGGCAAAGCGCGGCCGCTGCGCCTGGCATGATCGCGCCGATTGGCGACGGTTCGGCTCAAGGTGCCCTGGCCGGCGTCAAGATCGACCGTCGCGACCCGGGCACCGCGCACCAGCAGCGCCACGGCGACATGAAACGCCAGCGTCGACTTACCGGTGCCGCCCTTTTCGTTGCCAAAGACGATGACCACGGATCCGCTCATGTCGCCACCATACGCACGGAACGCATTGACCGCCAGGACCCGGGCGGCCAGATTACCGTCGCGTATTGAGTCTGCCGCGCGCCATCTTGCCATCGTCCCTCACCCCAACCCTCTTCCCTCAGGGGAGAGGATACCGACCCGCCTTCGCTGCTTCGCAGCTTTGGCGGACTAGCACTGGACCCGCCGAAGCGTTAGCGTAGTCGGGGCGGAGCGAGGCGGTGAGGCGGTGCGCAATTGAAGTCGCTTCATAGCAATTCTGAGATTTGATGACTGCTCAAATTGAATCAGCCGATTGTGTCGTGATTGGGGCCGGCGTCGTCGGTCTTGCCATTGCCAGGGCCATGGCTCGGCAGGGCCGCGAGGTTCTGATCCTCGAGTCCGAGACCATGTTCGGCAGCGTGACGTCGTCGCGTAACAGCGAAGTGATTCACGCCGGTATCTTTTATAAGCACGGCAGCTTGAAGGAGCGGCTCTGTATCGAGGGCCGCGACAAGATGTATTCCTTCTGCGATGCCTATCAAGTGACCACCGTACGCACGGGAAAGCTCGTGTTCGCCGCAAACGAGGGAGAGCTTGCCGGACTCAGGAAACTGCAGGCCCACGCCGCCGAGAGCGGCGTCTATATGACCTACTTGAGCGCCACCGAGGCCAGACTGCTTGAACCCAATCTCACCTGTGCCGCAGCCTTGCATTCGCCCCTGACCGGGATCGTCGACAGCCATGGATTGATGCTGGCCTTGTTGGGCGATGCCGAAAGCCGCGGCGCGATGATTGCATATAACAGCCCGGTGACAGGTGGACGCGGTACCGACGACGGCATCGTCATTACCGTCGGCGGCGAGGGCGCAATGACTTTGAAGTGCCGCACGGTGATCAATGCCGCCGGCCTCAGCGCGCAGAGCGTCAGTCGCGGAATTGCCGGCGTCAAACCGGCATCGGTCCCGCCGCAGTACTTTGCCAAGGGCAACTATTTTTACCTGTCGGGCAAGCCGCCGTTCAAACAACTGATCTACCCCTTGCCTGGAAGCCATAGTCTGGGTCTGCACTACACCCTCGACCTCGGCGGCCAGGGCCGGTTCGGCCCGGATCTCGAGTGGGTCGACACGATCGACTACGACGTTTCGGAAACCCGGGCGGAGAGTTTCTATCGCGAGATCCGGAAATACTGGCCCGAACTGCCGGACGGAGCCCTCCGCACCGGCTACAGCGGCATCCGACCCAAGGTGCAGGCCCCAGGGGAGAGTTCGCGGGATTTCCTGATCCAAATGCCCGATGAAACGGGAATTAACGGTTTCGTCGCCCTTTACGGCATAGAATCGCCCGGTTTGACCTCTAGTCTTGCCATTGCCGATTACGTGGCGGAGCGCCTGACGTGAAATCGCTGCCCCTCGCCCTGGTTCTAACGATATCCGCAGCTGGCCTCGCGTGGTCCCAACAGGCGCCGCCGCAACAGCCCGTGCGCCAGCCGCCACCGGAGGCGACCGACCTGGAAGGCGGTGAAAATCTACCGCCGCCACGAACCGAGGAAGACATTCCCAAGTTGACGCCCGAAGCGGCGTCGGGCTCCATCAAGCCCCTGCCGCCTGAGTTGCCCGACCGCACCAAAGAGCTCCTGGGCGATACAACCATCATTCTCGACATCCCGCTCAGAGAGATTGCCAACTATCGCGACAACATGCGCGAGACCGTCGAAGACCTAGCGATTTATGCAAAGCAGCGCGACCCGAAATTCACCGTCGTTACGCTCGGAGGGTTTGACCTTCTGACCTGGAGCCAGCGCGAATTCGATCTCGCCGAAATCAAGCGCCCGGATGTCGAAAAGACCCTGGGCGACACGACAACGCCCGTCGGCTATCCGATGCGCCGTTATTTGCAAAACATTGGTGGCGTAATTCTTGACGGCTTTTTCTGCGCACCGCTCCGCGTGCCTGAGGCGGACGTGACGGCGATGCGCGAACAGAGCGTCAAGATCATGGCGATTGATCACTGCCCGATGGAACTGGCCGCCGGCGCCTTCGTCGCCGCCGCCCAATCTGGCGTGGTCGCCCACGTCGATGCCGACTTCGAAATGCCGAGCGATAAACTCTTCGCCAATATCCCCGAATTCCGCCCCATTCCGGAAAATGCCGGCAGCGTCGAGCGTCTGTCGCAAGCCAAGAACATGCTGATCAACTTGAATTCGCGGCGTTTTGGTTCGCGCGATGCCTGGCTCGCCGCCTTGGGCAAAATCAATCACGACGTGCTCGTCTTGGACGGCTTTTACAACGGCAACCAAGCCCTGACCAAGGAAGAGATCCGCCGCCTCAAATACAAGGCGCTTGGCGCCCGGCGGCTTGTATTCGCCTGGCTCGATATCGGTCAGGCGGCGGACGATCGCTACTACTGGCAGCGCGACTGGAAGGTCGGCAACCCCAGCTGGATCATCGCTTTCGACCGCACGCGCGAAGGCGCCTATCACGTCGAATTCTGGAACCCGGCGTGGAAAACCATCGTCGGCAAGAGCTTCGCCGGTTTCATGGATCTTGGGTACGACGGCATCGTGCTGTCCGGCGTCGAAGGCTATCGCCGCTGGGAAGCGATGACACCGATCAATTGAAGAGAGTCGATAGTACCTATTGGCGCGGTGGACGACTCACGCGGTGGCCCGCCCACTGTCGTCATGCCGGACTGACCTGCCTTCGCGCACCACGCTTCTGCAGGCTGATCATCCAGCCCTCCGGAGACACTTGGCGTAGGAGGGTCCGGCATCCAGTGCCCAAGCACTGTTCTTGCGCTTGACCCTGTTGGGTGGACGGCCCCGACGGCATCAGTTGTGCCATGCTGGTCGGGATAAACCACCAACAAAAGGAGCCGTCCATGGGAGAGCTTATCAGGATCGGGATCGACACGTCGAAGCGGTTTTTTCAGATTGAGGGTGTCGATGCGGAGGAGCGCGTTGTGTTGCAGCGGAAGCTGACACGGCCGCAATTTCTGCCGTTTTTTTAAGAAGCAGCCGTCGCTGGCCGTAGGGCTGGAAGCGTGCGGTGCGTCGCATCATTGGGGACGCGAGCTGGCGGGGTTGGGCCATACCGTGAAGATAATGCTGCCGCAGTATGTGAAGGCCTACGTCAAGCGAGGGAAGAACGACACCAACGACGCGGCGGCGATCTGCGAGGCGATGAGCCGGCCGTCGATGAGGTTTGTGGCGGTGAAAACGGCGGAGCAACAGGCGGATTTGATGCTGGTTGCGACGCGGAACCTGCTGCTGAAGCAGCGGACCCAACTCGCCAACGCGATCCGCGGACACGCGGCGGAATTCGGCGTGGTCGGCGCGCAGGGGATCGGACAGGTGTCGAAGGTGCTGGCGCGGTTCGCAGCGGATGAGCGGGTTCCCTCGGTCGCGAAGGAAACACTCGCCGTGCTGGCGGACCAATATGACGACGTTGACCGCCGGCTGGCCGAGGTGACCAACCGGATCGAGGCTTGGCACCGGACCAACAGCACGAGCGAGCGCCTGGCGACGATTCCAGGAGTTGGATCGATCACGGCCGCGATGACGACGATGAAAGTGACCGATCCGACGCAGTTCAAGTCGGGGCGGCACTTCGCCGCGTCGTTGGGGCTGACACCGAAGGATCACTCGACGGCAGGGCGCCAGCGCCTGGGGTCGATCACCAAACAAGGGGACGAGGCCCTCCGGAGCGCCTTCGTGGTTGGCGCGATGAGCATCATCGCCAACGCCAGACGCGCGCGAACGCGCCAGGCTCATCCGTGGCTGATGCGCCTGCTGGAGCGCAAGACCCCCAAGGAAGCGGCGGTGGCCATGGCTAACAAGAATGCGCGCATCGCCTGGAAGCTGATGGTCAGCGGCGAGCGTTACCGTGGGATCAACCCCCAAAACGAAAAAGCTTCCGCCAAGTTGGGGGTGGAGGGTTTGGCGGCGTAGGAGCGTAGCCCGCGCCGTCAGAGCTGGAACTTGCTAGGCAACGACGAGATGGATGGATCGGTCGATCAACGATTGGCGAACCCATGGGGTCCTTTGGCACAACAAGGCCGTAACCCTGTTCGGAACCAATCCGCGAAAGCCATCTGGGCCAGTGGTCATCCCGACCGCACTCAACAGGCCGGACATATGACCGCAAGCGATCCGCATCCAGAAATCTCGAAAACACCTTGCGAGGTCGGGGCCGTCCACATATGGACCCCGGGGCAAGCCCCATAGGCGCTAAGTTAAGGATTCACATGTTCGAAGGAATGTGATTCATCATATGGATGAAACACAAACCTCACGATGGCGGATGGTCATCGCTTTCTGCCCGGGTGTCGAGAGCGATCGATCTTGAAGCCTCATGTCGTGCCAGCGGCGCGTTGGTGCGGAAGCGACATGTTCGGGACGCGAGCACCTTGCTGCGC
>VGEM01000243.1 GCA_016869315.1 Alphaproteobacteria bacterium
GCCAAGTCGATCTGGTTCGCGTTGTTGTTCACTGGGATCTTCGTCTGGGGCATCAGCCGCGTACTGCAAAGCTCCATCCTTGGACTGATGTCGACCGGCCTCGGCCCCGTCCTGCGGCTGATCAACCCGATGAGGCTGATCGACAAGTTCCGCTCAAGTGACGCCGAATTGGAGCAGATGGACGCCGCCAGCGACAAGGACCTCAAGCGGCAGAATACGGCGATCATGATGACCGACATCGTCGGCTACTCGAAGCAGATGGGCGCCAATGAGGCGGCGATGTACAAGAAGCTGCAGGTCCACAACGAAATCATGCGCGGCCAGATTGTTCGCAATCGCGACACCGTCATGAAGACGATCGGCGACGCGTTCATGGTGCGCTTCCGCTCGGCCGAGAACGCCTTGCAGTGCGGCCTCGATTGTCAGAAAGCGATCAAGGATTACAACAAGACCAATCCCGCCGAGTATCAGTTTCATATCCGCATCGGCATCCACATGGGCGAAGTCATCCACACGACCAACGACGTCTTCGGTGAAGGCGTCAACATCGCGGCCCGCATCGAGCCGCAATGTGAACCTGACGGCGTGACCGTGTCGGATGTCGTCGCCAACGCGGCGCGCAACAAAGTGCCGGCTCACTTTTCCAGCATCGGCCGCAAACCGATGAAGAACATTGCCAACCCGCCGGAACTTTTCCGGGTTTATGCGATCAAGCAGCAGGATACTCAGAAAGTGACGAAGCTGCCAAACATGACTTCGTCGTCCGCCGGAACGCCGGGCGGCACGTTCAAGATATGACCGAACCGCCGATGCGCCCGTCCACCATCGGTGTTCTCGTCGCGTTGCTGGCCTGGGGCTTCGACATCGGCGCGAGCGCGGCCGCCGACAAGGTCGGTCTCGGGACCGACTGGCGCGCCCAAGCCGAGCACGGCGGTTTCTACCAGGCGATCGCCAACGGTCACTACGCCCGGCGCGGCATTGAGGTGACGCTGCGCCAGGGCGGTCCGCAGATCAATCATGCTCAGCTGATGGCCGCCGGCCGGCTCGACTTCAGCATGGCGCCGAATTCGTTCATCCCGCTCAACTTCGCGGCGCTCGACATCCCGGCCGTGGCGATCGCCGCTATTTTTCAGAAAGACCCTGCGGTCTTGATTGCACATGCAGGCGTCGGTAACGACTCGCTCGAAGCCCTGAAGGGCAAGAAGATCATGATCTCGCCCGACACCCGAATCGGGTTTTGGCGATTTCTGAAATCGAAATACGGCTACGGCGACGAGCAGGTCGCGCCCTACACCTTCAACCTGGCGCCGTTTCTGGCCGACAAGCTGGCGATTCAGCAAGGCTACCTGTCGAGCGAACCGTTCCAAATCGAAAAGACCGGCGAGAAGCCAAACGTCTTCCTTCTCGCCGACGCCGGTTATGCCAGTTATGCCGCCTTGATCATGACCTCGCGACGATTGATGGAAGACAAACCCGATCTCGTCCAACGCTTTGTCGATGCCTCGATCCTGGGCTGGGTCGATTATCTGACGGGCGATCCGTCCAAGGCCGATGCATTAATCAGAAAAGATAATCCCGAAATGACCGATGAGTTGCTGGCCTACGGTCGCGCCAAAATGAAGCAGTACGGAATCGTCGCCAGTGGTGACGCAGCGTCGCGCGGCATCGGCGCCATGTCGGACGATCGTTGGAAGGCGTTCTTTGAAGCGATGGCGGCCGATGGGCTTTACAAGTCCGAGCTTGACGTCGGCAAAGCGTATACGCTCGATTTCGTCAATAAGGGCGTCGGCTTGGCCGGTCCGTGAACACGTCGTCCCCGCCGATTGTCTCCGTCGAAAGACTGACCCACCACTACGACACCGGCCTGACCGCCCTGTCGGGAATCGAACTCGACATTGCGCCCGGTTCGTTTGTCAGCCTGGTTGGTCCGTCGGGGTGCGGCAAGTCGACGCTTCTGCGCGTCATCGCGGACCTCATCGGACCATCGGAAGGACGCGTCACCCGCACGGTCGACAGCCGCCGCGGCGAACTTGGGTTTGTCTTTCAGGACCCGACCTTGATGCCGTGGGCGACGGTCCGCGACAACGTCGCGTTGCCGCTGTCGCTTCGCGGATCGGCAACTGAGGCGGCAAACGATGCGCTTGTTCGTGTCGGTCTTGGCGAATTTGGCGGTTCCTATCCGCGTGAACTGTCGGGAGGCATGCGCATGCGTGCGTCGCTGGCGCGCGCCATTGCCACCAACCCCAAACTGCTTCTGATGGACGAACCCTTTGCCGCGCTCGACGAATTCACGCGCTTCAAACTGAACGACGATCTGCTGGCGCTGTGGCAAGCCAATCGCTGGACGGTGGTGTTTGTCACCCACAGTATTCGCGAAGCGGTGTTCTTGTCGCAGCGCGTGATCGTCATGACCCCACGGCCCGGCAGGATCGTCGCCGACATTGATGTCGGACTACCGTTCCCGCGCCCGCCCGAACTTCGGTTGAGTCACGCGTTCGCCGACGAGTGCGCTCGGGTCAGTGCGGCGCTGAGCGGCAGCCAGGCCGGGGCGGCCGCATGAAAAGCGTCTTACCCATCGGCTTCGGCGTTGCGCTCCTCGCCGTCTGGGAAGCTGCCATCCGCGCATTTGACGTTCCGGTCTATATCATGCCGGGGCCGCTGGCGATCGCCGGCGCCCTTGGCGCAAACTTTGGCGACCTGATGGCCGGACTCTGGATCACCCTCGAAGTGACCGCCGCCGCACTGGCGCTTGCCGCCACTTCGGGCGCCGCATTCGCGGTGCTGCTGGTGCAATCGCGCCGGCTCGAAAGCACGCTCTTTCCTTACGCGGTGATCTTGCAAGTGACGCCGATCGTCACTATCGCGCCTTTTGTCATCATCTGGGTCGAGGACATCATGGCGGTGCTCCTCATTCTCGCGTGGATGGCCGCGGTCTTCCCCGTGCTTTCGAACACGCTGCTCGGGCTCAAAGCCGCGGACCCGAACTTGCGCGACCTGTTCCGATTGTATGGCGCGACGCGGGCGCAGACGACACTCCGTCTCCTGGTCCCGAGCGCCCTGCCCTATTTCCTGGGCGGTCTTCGCATCTCGGGCGGGCTCGCGCTGATCGGAACCGTCGTCGCCGAGATGGTCGCCGGGACGAGTGGAACACGATCGGGGTTGGCGTCGCGGCTAGTGGAAGCGAGCTATCGCCTCGAACTCCCCCTCGCCTTCGCCTGCTTCGTCCTGCTCAGCGCCGCGGGCGTCGCGATCTATGTGGGCCTCGATGCGCTGTCGCGGCGCATTCTGAGAAAGTGGCAGGATGGCTCCGTCGCTTGAATTTCGATGGACTGAACGGATGTCCGGTTCAGGGACGCAGGAAGACCAGCACTAACGATTGTCATCCCGGCGCAAGCCGGGATCCATCTGTCAAATCGTCTCTGTGAAATCGAAGTATGGACCCTGGCTTACGCCAGGGTGGCAGCGTGTACAGAAGATGCGCGAATGAAGCCGGCAGTCCAGAGTCTTGTGCGGTGGGGTCGACGTACCTGCGTCAACGATCAACTCGGCTTGGGCTTTTTTCCGGAAACAAGCCCGCCAATCCCTCTTTGGTCGCGGGAGCGACGCCGCGTTCGGTGATCAGGCCGGTGACGTAACGGGCCGGCGTCACGTCGAAGCCGATATTTGATGCCGGACTGCCGTCGGGTGACAGCTGGACCTCGACCAGTTGGCCGCTGGCGGCACGGCCGGTGATGTGGGTCTGCTCGCGCGCCGAGCGTTCCTCGATGACGATATCGCGCACGCCATCGTCGATCGTCCAGTCGATGCTCGACGACGGCACGCCGATATAAAACGGAATACCGTTGTCATGGGCGGCCAACGCTTTGAGATAGGTGCCGACCTTGTTGGCCACGTCGCCCGATGCTGTGGTGCGGTCGGTCCCGACAATCGCCATGTCGACCTTGCCGTGCTGCATGAGATGGCCACCGGCGTTGTCGGCGATCACGGTGTGGGGTACGCCATGCTTGCCGAGCTCCCACGCCGTCAGACTGGCGCCTTGATTGCGCGGCCTGGTCTCGTCCACCCACACATGGATTGGAATGCCGGCATCGTGAGCCATGTAGACCGGCGCCAGCGCCGTGCCCCAATCGACCGTCGCCAGCCAACCGGCATTGCAGTGGGTGAGAATATTGAAGCGCGTTGGCCGGCCTTTCCCGTCCCACGCCGCGCGGATAATGCCGTGACCATGTTCGCCGATCGCGCGATTGGTGGCGACATCAGCGTCGCAAATTTCGGCGGCACGCTTATACGCCAACGCGCGCCGCGCCTCGGGCTTGATCGCCGACAGACGCGCGCGCATGTCGTTCAAGGCCCAGGCTAAATTGACCGCCGTTGGCCGGGTCGCATGCAGGGTTGAATAAGCGCTCGCGATCGACGCATCGGACGGGTCCGCATCCATGGCCAGGGCCATGCCATAGGCGGCGGTGGCGCCGATCAGCGGCGCGCCGCGGACAATCATGGTTTTGATCGCGCGGGCGGCGTCGGCCATCGCGGCGAGTTCGATGACTTCAAAACGAAACGGCAGCAGAGTCTGATCAATCACCTTCACGCGCCGACCGTCGTCGGCGAGCCATATGGTGCAATACGAAGTGCCGTCGACTTTCATCTACCGGCCGAGAACGCGCGTGACGATGGGGTGAAGTTTGGCGGCCACCGCCGGATCGCGCGCCGCCGGCGCCGTAATCAAAGCCGCGCTAAGCGCTGTGTGGCAGCCCTTGTCGCAATCCGCCGCGCGGTCCGCCAACATGGGGATCACGGTTTTCACCATCGCCCGCGCCTTGTCGGCATTGCCCATCAGCGTACCGATCACTTGGTCGACCGTCACCGCATCGTGTCCGGGATGCCAGCAATCGTAGTCCGTCACCATGGCGACGGTCGCGTAACACATCTCGGCTTCGCGAGCGAGTTTGGCTTCCGGCATATTGGTCATGCCGATCACGTCGCAATTCCACGACCGGTAGAGATTTGACTCGGCCAGCGTCGAGAACTGCGGGCCTTCCATCACCAGATACGTGCCGCCGCGCTTGTGCGGAATACCGAGCTTGGCCGCGGCCGCCTGCAGCCGATCTCCGAGCCGCCCGCACACCGGGTGCGCCATCGAGACATGCGCCACCAGGCCCGGCCCGAAGAACGATTTCACGCGGGCGAAGGTGCGGTCGATGAACTGATCGATGATGACGAAAGTGCCGGGCGATAGCTCCTCGCGGAACGAACCGCAGGCCGACATCGACAGAATCTCGGTGACGCCCGCCGCCTTCAGCGCGAAAATGTTGGCGCGGAAATTGAGATCAGACGGCGACAGCTTGTGACTGCGACCGTGGCGCGGCAGGAACACGACCTTGCGGCCGTCGATCTTGCCGACCAGCAGCTGATCCGACGGCGCCCCGAACGGCGTCTCGACCGTGAGCCACTGCGTGTCGGTAACGCCGTCGATCTCGTAAATCCCCGACCCGCCGATGACGCCGACGACAGGAGGCGTGGTGGAATGCGCTGCAGACATGGCAACCCCTTGGACGTGCTGACGTGGATACAATGGAATGGGTTCTCGGGGGAATGGGCTCTAGGGGGAATAGGCTCTCGGGCCAATGTTGGCGGGGTTGCAATTCAGCGTTTTTTGTCCCAAACGAACGGCTTATCGATCGCAATTCTCAAGCCGGAAGGGTGGCCGAGCGGTTGATGGCACCGGTCTTGAAAACCGGCAGGGGTCGTAAGGCTCCTCGTGGGTTCGAATCCCACCCCTTCCGCCAAGTAGATTGTTTCCCGCCGTTGCGTCGTGTTTCACGGCGCTCACAACACAAGGCAGATAGCGGCTTTCCTGCATTCCACAGCTTCGCGTAGGGTTTCATCAAATTGCGCGTCGTGTCGTAGGTAGCCTTGTGGGTATTGGCGGAGATATCAGATGGCAAAAATCATTGAGCGGCTGACGCCGCTGAAGATCACGAAGGCGGCGAAACCCGGCATGTATCCGGACGGTGGCGGTCTTTACCTGCAGGTCCGTGGGAAGTCG
>VGEM01000244.1 GCA_016869315.1 Alphaproteobacteria bacterium
GCGTCCTTCAGCGCCGCCACGACGACAGGGTCAACTTTGAACACGTGTTGCCCCGCGAACAGCGGCACGTGCTCGAAGTACTTGCCCTCGCCGTCCACGGTGTCGGGGATCGGAAGGCCCACGTCCCGGCCCAGGATATAGTCGTCCTCGCCATGGCCGGGCGCGATGTGAACAAAGCCGGTGCCCTGCTCGGTGGTGACGAAACCGCCGGCATGCAACGGGACGTCGAAGTCGTAGCCCTTGCCGTGAAACGGATGACGGCAGACGGTGCCGGCGAAGGCCGCGCCCTTCACTTGCGCCACTACGCGATGCTGGGTGATGCCGGCCGCCTTGAGGGTCGTATCCTGCAATGCGGCGGCGACGGCAAACCGTTCGCCGACCTTGGCAAGGCTGGTTTCGGAAACGGCCTCGACCTCGACGACGGCGTAATCGATCGCCGCGCCAAAGGCGATGCCGCGATTGCCGGGCAGCGTCCAGGGCGTCGTCGTCCAGATGACGATGTGATGGCCGGCAATTTCGGCAACATCGGATTTCTGTACCGGAAAGCGCACCCACACCGTTGTCGAGGTGTGATCGGCGTATTCCACTTCGGCATCGGCCAGTGCGGTTTTTTCGACCACCGACCACAACACCGGCTTGGCGCCGCGGTACAGGCTGCCGTTCTGAACGAACTTGGCGAGCTCGCGGAAGATTTGCGCCTCAGCCTTGAAGCTCATGGTGGTGTAGGGATTGTCCCAATCGCCCACCACGCCGAGGCGCTTGAATTCCTCCTTCTGTACCGCGATCCACTTCTCGGCAAACTCGCGGCACTGGCGGCGGAACTCGACCACCGGAACCGTGTCCTTGCTCTTGCCCTTCTTTCGGTACTCTTCCTCGACCTTCCATTCGATCGGCAGGCCGTGGCAGTCCCAGCCCGGCACGAACGGCGCGTCGAAGCCCATCATCTGCCGCGCGCGGACGATGACATCCTTCAGAATCTTGTTGAGCGCGTGGCCGATGTGCAGATGACCGTTGGCGTAGGGAGGGCCGTCGTGCAGAACGAATTTCGGGCGATCCTTCGCGGCGTCGCGGAGACGCCGGTAGAGGTTCATCTCCGCCCAGCGGGCGAGCAGTTTCGGTTCAAGCTGCGGCAGGCCGGCCTTCATCGGAAAATCGGTGGCCGGCAGAAAGACGGTAGCTTTGTAATCGGGCGCGGTTGAGTCGGTCATGGCGCGGGTGATCCCGGACTTGGAATGGATTGAAGGCGCGAACGTCGGGCGAACCCCATCCTGCTCACAGGATGGGGCGGCAAATTCGCGCGAAAATCACGATCTTGTGGCCAAGGAGCGACATGGCCGTGGTGTATCAGGGGCTTTCGGTCCCATCAATCCCACACCATGCACCGGCGACTGCGGCATCACCCATGTCCGCTTGCGAAGCGGGTCGGCCGCAAACCCTTCGGCTGGCGGCAGGACGCGGCAGCAGCGGAAGAACATTCGTCCGCTGCCGCAGATGCAGCGGTCGGTGGGCCTGAGACGCTCGGCATAAACACGATGCAACATTTCGAGATGCGCGGCCGCGAGACCATCGAATTCGCTGTCCTGGCCGTTCCGCGCCAATTGAACCTGCGCCTGGTCGAGCGCACCGAGATACGCAAACAAGGCATTGGCCGCCGCGACCAACGCGACGACGTCAGGGTCAGCCGACAGCGCCGCCATGTGATTGGGTCGGCGGCGCGCCAGGGACGGATCGAAGCGCGCGCCGGGGTCGGGGGCAAACAGGATGCGCTTGTCATGCCCGCGGTGTGGAGTCACATCGATCAGGCCGCCGTCTGGCGTCCGCCACACGGCGTGATGGATGGCCTCGGTCAGGACGCCCGGCCATTGCCAAAGCGACCAGCCGGTCACGATAGAACCGCCCGAACGACTGACCACCTCCGCGACGTTGAAAAAGCAATCGTCGATCCGCGCGGCCGGATCGGGCCTCACCGCGACATAGCGCGGCTGTTCTGCCGTCGGCAGCGCGCCACGGAGCACGGGCCAGACGATTGAGATCTTGCGGGGAACTGTCGTCGTCATCGGGCGCTCAAAACACTTGCAAGAGGAAGACGCCCGGACCCCTTTCGGTGTCCGGCCACAGCCCCCAACGAGCGACCACGTGTTCTAGGACGACGTGGGTATTCTGCCCTATTCGATTTCGACTTACAAATGATTCGCGCGAACTTCAACGCAAATTCGCGCAAGTTGCATAATGATCATTTGAGGGCGATGGCGCGGCGACCGCCGTCACACCGGCACGAACGGCGCCGGTCCTTTGGGAAACTTCCGCGCCGCGAGAATGGCGCGGGCCGCCTCGCAGTCCTTGGCGATCTGCGCCTTGATCGCGTCGATGCCGTCGAACTTGATCTCGGGGCGCAGGTGCTCGACCAGCGCCACCCGCAAGTGGCGTTGATAAAGATTCTCATTGAAATCGAACACGTGCACTTCGAGCAACACGTCTTTCTTGTCGAAGGTCGGCCGGTGCCCGAAGTTGGCGATGGCGTCGTGCCACACCGTCTCGGCGCCGCGATCAATCCCGGCGCGCACCGCATAGACGCCGCGCTTCGGCATCAGACCGTCGCGATGCGGCAGGTTGGCGGTCGGAAAGCCCATGAACCGGCCGCGCTGATCGCCGTGCTCGACGCGGCCGACGATCTCCCAGTAACGCCCGAGCAGGCCGGCGGCGTCGTGGCAGCGGCCATCGCGCAGATACTGGCGGATATTGGTCGACGAATAGCGCGTGCCGCCGTGATCTTTCTTCTCGCTCACCGCCGTGACGCCGAAACCGCCGTTGGCGGAAGCGGCGGTCAAGACCTCGACGTTGCCGCCGCGGCCCTTGCCGAACACGTAGTCGGACCCGACCACGACGTGCGACACGCCGAGACCGCCGATCAGGATTTGGCCGATGAAATTGTCGGCCGTGCGCGCGGCGAACCCGCGATCGAAGGTCAGCACATAGAGATAGTCGATCCCGAGCGCCTCGATGATCCGCGCCTTGAGCCGGAACGGCGACAACAGAAAGGACTCCTGATCTGGCTTGAAAAACAACCTCGGGTGCGGCTCGAAGGTCATCACCGCCGCCGCCTTGCCGGTCGCGCGCGCGATCCGGACCGCCTCGCCGATCACGGCCTGGTGGCCGCGATGCATGCCGTCGAAATTGCCGAGCGCGATCACCGCGCCCTTCAGCGTCGCCGGCACCTCGGTGAAATGGCGGAACAGTCTCATGTTCGCTTGGCCGCTCGCTAACCGCGCGCCGGCACCATCAGCGTCGCCTCGCCGTCGACGACAACGGTGGCGCCGACCATGCATTGCGTCTTGAAGGTGACGAACTTTTTTTCGGGCGCGCGCGCCGTGACCTCGACTGTCGTCGTCACCGCGTCGCCGATCTTGACCGGCGCCCGGAACTTGAGGAGCTGCGACACGTAAATCGCGCCCGGGCCCGGCATCCTGGTGCCGAACACCGCCGAGATGTAGCCGGCCGACAGCATGCCGTGGGCGATGCGGGCCTTGAACCGCGTCGCGGCGGCGTAAGCCTCATCGAGGTGGATCGGATTGGTATCGCCGGTCACCTCGGCGAATTTGACGATATCGGCCTCGGTGACCGTCTTCGTGATGCTGGCCGAGCGGCCCTCGGTCAGATCCTCGAAGAAAATGCCCTGTCCGGCGCTGGATTGTGCGGCGTTCGACATGCCATCATTGCCTTGTCATGTAAGGCGGCGTTGCGCCGCGCGGGAAAAATCGATGGCGAAACAATCAGGTCCCCGAATTGGGGTCAAGGGCGCGGCCCTGCTGGCGTGCGGGCTCTTCGCGCTGTCTGGCTGCGCGTCGCCGGAGGCGCGCTGGCTGCAACCCGGCAAATCGGCGAAGACGGTGCGCGCCGATCTCGCGCAGTGCGAACGCGACGCCGAAAAACTGACCCTGACCCGGCTCGGCCAGACCCGTGGCGCCTACGGCATGGACAACGCGCCCGGCGTCGCCGGCGGCGCGCGCAACCAGAGCCCGATGGGCATGCACGATCGCAACGACGACGCCGATCGTTTTCGACGCGCGGTCGAACGCTGCATGTCGGGCATGGGCTACGCCGACGCCAACGCGCCCGCGACGGCGCGGCGGCGCTGAGGCCGGCGAACCGCCATGGCGATCCGCCGGCTTGATTCGCTCGGATATCTGCTCGGTCTCGTCACCCGCACCTATGACCGTCGCCTGCAGGACAGCCTCGCCGCGCTCGGCGTCGCGCCCGGGCAATTCCCGGCGCTGGTCATGCTTTATGAGAAGGACGGGTTGACCCAGGCCGATCTCTGTCGCCGCATCGGCGTCGAGCAGCCGACCATGGCCAACACGCTCGCCCGCATGGAACGGGATGGATTGGTCGCGCGCATCGATGACCCCAAGGACAAGCGCCGGTCACTGATTCAGCTGACGCCCCAGGCCCGCGCCATTCAGGCCGACGTCATGGCCGCTGCGCGCCGCATCGCCGGATTGGCGGTTGAGGGGCTTTCGGCGGCGGATCAGGAGCACCTGTTCACGCTGCTGGGACGTCTCAACGACAATCTCAAGTTTCCGGCAAATTAGTTTCGACAGCGCGCCCAAACGGTTTGCCCTGCGAGTCGCCCATCGCCCGCGCCACAATTCTCCGGGTTATCCACAAGGCTTTGCGAATTCTCGGAAATTTCGAACGCCGTCGAGGCGTCGACACGCGCGCAATCCGCCGCATTCTACCGATATGTCAAGGAATCAGCGTTCCGGCACACAAATCTATTGATTCCGCGTCCGACTCTGGCCATGGATAGCCGCGAACGCCCGGTTTTCGACCGCCGGAGCGACGATCCCATTGTGCTTGAGGGGAAGCACGAGGATTGGACCCCGCCAGGGGGCCTACCGCCTGGCTCGGCCCGATACCGTGCAGCGCTTGAGTGTCGCGGATCGACATCGGTCGTACGGATTCTGAAGCCAACACCATAGGGGGCCGCGCAGATGCGGAACTTGTTTACTCTGAAATCACTCTTGTTGATGGGCGTCGCCGTCGCGGCCCTGTCGGGGCCCGTCACGGCTCAAGACGTCGGCACGGCGAAGGAAAGCATCCTCGCCCAGCAGCAGGACAATCAAGCGTCGCAAGACCGCATCAACAAGCTCGACGACCAGGCGGGTTCGATCGAATCCGAATACAAGACGGTCCTCCAGCAGCTCGACTCGCTGCAGGTTTACAACAACCAGCTGAAGACGCTGCTCAACAGCCAGTCGTCGGAAATGGCGGCGCTCGAGAGGGACATCCTTCGCGTCACCACCATCGACCGTGAAATCGTGCCGTTGATGCTGCGTATGGTCGACGCCTTCGCGCAGTTCGTGGCGCTCGACACGCCCTTCCTGAAGGAAGAGCGCTTGAACCGCGTCGCCGGCCTCAAGTCGCTGATGACCCGCGCCGACGCCACGCCGGCGGAAAAATATCGCCGCGTACTCGAAGCCTACCAGATCGAGAACGAATACGGCCGCACCATCGAGGCCTACGCGGGCCCGCTCGAGCGCGGTGGCGGCAGCGCCAACGTCGAGTTCCTGCGCCTCGGCCGCGTCGGCCTGTTCTATCGCACGCTCGATGACTCGGAAGTCGGCCGCTGGAACAAGGACTCGAAGGCGTTCGAAGCGATCGACGCCGGTTACCTCTCGGGCATCAAGGCGGGCATCGCCGTCGCCCGCCAGCAAGTCGCGCCCGATCTCGTTTACGTTCCTGTTGACGCCGCGGAGGCCTCGAAATGAACCGCTCCATGAAAACCCTGGCCGCTGTCGTCGCGTTGTCGCTCGGCTTCGCCGCAACACCGGCGTTCGCGCAAAACAACGCGGCGCCGGCCGCCGGCGCCGCCAAGTCGTTGAATGAACTGCTCGAGCGCGTCCGCCAAGGCCGCGCCGAGGACAACTCGGTCAACAAGCAGCGCGAGGACGAGTTCCGTCGCGCGGTGGCCCAGCAGCAGCAGTTGCTGGCCAACGCCAAAGCGCAGGTTGCCGCAGCGGAAGCCGAAGGCGGCCGTCTCG
>VGEM01000245.1 GCA_016869315.1 Alphaproteobacteria bacterium
GGGCGCCTCGACGACACGACCATCGCCGACGTGATCAAGGCCGGGATTGGCGCCTTCACCACGATGGTGGCGTCAAATCTGCGCGCCAAGTTCGCGCTGCCGGTGCCCTACCCGATCATGCGACGCCGGATCGGCCCCGCGTTGTTCCGCGCGGTCTCCGCGTTGCCGCAGCGCGACCGGCTGATGCATCTTCGCATCGAAATCTGCGGAATTCCCAACAACGCGACCGTCAACGAGTTGCTCGACATCCGGGAATTCTTTCGCGGTCGCGTTCGCGACATCGCTTTCCTGATGCCGCTCGGGCGCATCAACGATCAAATTCTTGCGCTTGATCACGTCGCACTCGGCGCCGATATTCCCGCCGCCATGCTCGAAGTCGATGCACGCCGGCAACTGACCGCGTTTCGGCGAATGACAGGCGGCCGCCGTGTCTCGGCCATGGGACTGAGGACCGCAACGCTGGTTGGGGACATGGTCAAGCTGGGATTTGACGAGGTTACCGGGGCGGGCTTGGCAGACGACCTTCGCGCCTTGCCGTCCCGCGTGACCGTCATGCATCGCACGACATTGACGCGCGGCGACGGCCTGGACGCTGGCGCCGGCGGACTTGGCTGAATATTGTCGCGGCGGGGCAATCGAGGGGAATATGACGAACAGGTCGGACACCACGCTCAATCGCGGCGAGAAGCGAGTCATTCTGGCGTCGTCGCTCGGCACCGTGTTCGAGTGGTACGATTTTTATCTTTACGGCTCACTGGCCGCCGTCATCTCGAAGCAGTTTTTTTCCGGCGCCAACGAAACCGCTGCGTTCGTCTATGCCCTTCTCGCCTTCGCCGCGGGGTTCGCGGTTCGACCATTTGGCGCGTTGGTCTTCGGGCGCCTGGGCGATCTGGTCGGCCGCAAGTACACGTTTCTCGTCACCATCGTGATCATGGGCGGCGCTACCTTCGCGGTCGGCATCCTGCCCGGCTACGGCGAGATCGGCGCGGCCGCGCCGGTGATCCTGATCGCCCTTCGGCTGTTGCAAGGCCTCGCCCTCGGCGGCGAGTATGGCGGTGCGGCGATTTACGTCGCCGAGCACGCGCCCGCGCACCGTCGTGGCGCGCATACCAGTTGGATCCAGACCACCGCGACGCTCGGGCTGTTCCTGTCGTTGATCGTGATTCAGATCACGCGCGAGGTGACAGGGCCCGCCTTTGACGACTGGGGCTGGCGGATTCCATTTCTCGTTTCGGCGATTCTGCTCGGTATTTCGGTGTGGATCCGGCTCAAGCTCGAAGAATCGCCGATGTTCCTGAAAATGAAAGCCGAGGGAACCGGATCGAAAGCGCCGCTGACCGAATCGTTCGGCCAATGGCCCAACCTCAGGATTGTTTTGATCGCGTTGTTTGGCGCCGTCGCCGGCCAGGCCGTGGTCTGGTACGGCGGACAGTTCTATGCCCTGTTTTTCCTGACTCAGACCCTCAAGGTCGACGCGACGCAGACCGTATCGGCCGGAAGCCGATCATCATGGCCGGCCTGGCGTTGGCGGCGTTGACCTACTTCCCGCTGTTCCAGGCCCTGACCGCAGCCGCCAATCCCGCGCTTGCCCAGGCCCAGCAGAACAGCCGCGCCGTCATCATCGCCGATCCCGCCACCTGTGCGTTTCAATTCAACCCGGTTGGCACTGCCAGCTTCACCAGCGAATGCGACCGCGCCCGCGGCGCCCTGGCGCGGGCGTCGGTGTCGTATGCCACAGAACCGGCGCCGTCCGGCGCGCGCGCGACCATCAAGATTGGGTCGGAAACGATCGAAGGCTTCGACGCCGCCAAAGTATCCGCGGCGATCAAGGCCGCCGGCTACCCGGCCGCCGCGGATCCTGCCGCTATGAACACACCACTGGTGCTCTTGATACTCACGCTGCTCGTCATCTACGTCACCATGGTCTACGCGCCGATTGCGGCCATGCTGGTCGAGCTGTTCCCCACCCGCATTCGATACACGTCGCTGTCGCTGCCCTATCATATCGGCAACGGCTGGTTCGGCGGATTTCTGCCGTCGGTGTCGTTCGCGCTCGTCGCCGGCAGCGGCGATATCTACTTTGGTCTGTGGTACCCGATCATGATCGCCGCCAGCAGCTTGGTTATCGGACTACTGTTTCTTCCCGAGACGAAGGGTCGCGATCTGACGGTTTAGCCGGCGCAAACCATGCGGTAATCAGCGCCGCCAAAACCAGCGCGCTGCCGATGAAAAATGGCCAATCGGGGTTGGCCTGATAAATCGCCGCCGACGATGCCGGACCGACCAAGAAGGCCACCGCCTGGGCGGAGGTGGACATACCTGCGATGCGTCCCTGCACGGTTGGCCCGGCCGACAGGCTCAAGGCGGTGGCGAAGGCGGAGTTCGCGATTGCCTGACCGACGGCATTGATCATCATGCCGAGGATGACCAGCGGGATCGTGCCGGACACATCCATCGTCAGAAACCCGATCGCCGTCAGCGGGATCGCAATCACCAGCATGGTGGCAGGGCCGATCTTCAGCTTTCGAACAATGAACGTCTGGGTCAAGACGTTGGTCGCGGCCGAGCCCATCAGGCTGAAGCCCATCACCTGAGCAGCGTCCTCGGTCGATAGGGTGAAGCGATCCTGGAACATGAACCCGAGGATGGAATAAATGCCATAGCAGCCGATCAGATAGACCGCGTTGCCGAGCGCGATGATGCCGGGACGGGCGAACCACAGATTGGCGGATGCGCCCGTCGGACCTTGCAGCACGGTCGGCTTCGGTTCCGGCAGAACGAACCGCGCAACCACCGCGCCGCCGAGCCCGAACGCGGCAATGAGGTAGAACGGCGCCGAAGGACCCAGGCCCGTGAAGACCGCGGCAAACGATGGACCGATCATCGCGCCCGCGCTGATCGATCCGCCCAGCAGCGCCATCGCCTTCAGGCGATTCTCGCGGCTGGATAGATCGGCCGCCAAGGCCATCGAGCCCGGCATGACCGCGCCCGCACCCATGGCGAACACGGCGCGGCTCGCGACCAGCGAGACGACGAGCGCCGTGCCGGCGACCAGGCCGTTCAAGGCGGAATCGATGATCAGTCCGAAGCTCAGGATCGAGATCGCGTACAGCGCCGACCCCGCCACCAGAATCCGGCGGCGCCCCCGCTTCTCGCTGAGCGCGCCGGCGATGGGCCCGGTGAACAGCATGAACAGGCCATGCACCGACATGATCAAACCGATTTGATAGTCGACCAATCCCACCTGCCGTCCGATCGGCGGCAACACGGTGAACAGGCACGACTGGCCGACAATCATCGCCGCGACCGAGTACGACAGCATGGCCGCGATCGGGCGGGTGAAGCGGTCGGGCGGAGCGGCAGCGCTGGAGAAGGTGTCGGACATGGCGCGGGTTCTAGCTACGCCATACCGGCGCGTCGAGGGCTGTTACGAAGGTGTGTTATGGGGTGAGCGTTGGGCTAACACGCCGACTATTGAAATTATACGGCAATGCCTTATAGTAGAGAGTTGTGGACGTTTAAAGGGATCAGGCCGGGCGTGATCGGCAAAAAGCAGGGCTGTCACCCTGGACAAGCCGCGCGGATGCGCGGCGCGATCCAGGGTCCAACGCGGTCACAACATATTTCTGCGGCATTCCTCAACGAAAAATCTGGGTCCTGGCTTTCGCCAGGACGACAGTTGCGTTGCAATTGATGGACGGATCTTTCTGATCGCCTACACCGTACGTGGCACTCGAACGAGAATCATTTCGGCGCGGAGAGCACATGACAACGAAGAAGAACTCTTCCGGTCGCAGTAATCGGAAGGCGCTGTTGCCCGGACGCGTCAATCTGTCGCTCCTCGATGGCCCACGGGCACGCGCGACCGATGCCGATGTCCCTCGCCTGACGATGCGACAGCTCAGGGAGTTGCGCCCTGTTAGTGCAGTGACCCGCCGCAAATCAATCGCGGCGCCCAATTTTGCCGAGTTGCGAAAGTCGCTCGGCATGTCGCAGGCCGTCTTTGCCGAGATTTTTAGACTTTCGGTTGCGACCATCCGCGACTGGGAGGCGCGACGTCGCCGCCCCGATGGGCCGGCTCAAATCTTGCTGCACGTGATTGCCAAGGAGCCCGACGCCGTGCGGCGTGCGCTTGGCTAACCGCCCTCAAAATGCCCCGTGCAGGTTGAGCACTTTGCCGACGTCCTCGCCGCGCATGATGGCGTAGCGGATGTCGAACTCTTTCTTGAGGGTGGCGAGGGCCTGATCGCGCAGCTCGGGCCACAGCGCGCGCGGAATGGCGAGCACGCCGTCGTCGTCGGCGTAGATATAGTCGCCGTTGTTGATCGTGACGTCGCCGATCTTGATCGGCTTGTTCATCGCCTGCATGGTGGCCTCGAATTTGACGTCGTCACACGAGATGCCGTTGGCGAACACCGAGAATTCGAGCCCGTTGAGCTCGGCTGAGTCGCGCGTATAGCTGTCGACCACGGCGCCGACCGCGCCCGAGCGCACGGCAATGTTGGCGTTGAGATCACCGAAATAGGCTTTGTCCTTCATTTTGTTATGCACCACGATCACGTCGCCCGGCCGGACGAAGTTGTAGCTGCCGAGCGCGGTGTAGATGCCTTTCCAGTCGTCGCCTTTCTTGAGCCGGCGAAGTTCGAGCGTCTTGGCGACGCCCAGGACCGATCGTCCGCTGACGCGTTTGAAACCCGGCGGCAGCAGGCACTTGAGCCCGCGATCCTTGCAAAGGTCCGCGAGCAACGACGCGCACAGATGCGGCCGGATGGCATCGAGGGCGGCATTGTGCACGGCGCGGTGGCCGGCACATATACGTTCAGCAAGCTCCAGATCCTCGGGCCAGTTCACGTCGATCGCTTCCTCATCGGTGATCTCGAACATGATCGGCTTGTCACCGAAGCGCCGCGCCGGCGCCTTCGCGCCCGGCTTGCGGCGGACCATGTAGAGACCCATGGATTCGATCACCGTGTTGGGCAGATCGACCGAGTTCGGAATCCGGCCGTCGCCGTATGTCGGCCGGCCGCGGTTCCAGGTGTAGAGCTTTCTCTTTTGCACGGCGACGAGTGAGTCCGCGCTCGCCTTTGCCTTGAGCGCCTTGATGGCCCGACTCAACGTGGCCGCGGTGATGAACGGACTGGTACACAGCACCTGGATGTAGACATCGGCCTTCACCTGGCGCGCCTCGTTGGCAAACAGTTCATGGCCATCGGTCTTGTTGGACGCCAGCGTCGGATCGCGTTTCAGCACTTTGATCGGCAAGTCCGAGGCAAGTTCGATCATCTTGTCGCTTTCCGTGTCGAGATAAACGTCGTCGATCTCCGGACATTCCAGAAGCTGGATCAGCTTGCGCTTGAACAGATATTCGCCGTCAAGGACACGGGTATTCTTGTTGGCAATCCGGCTTGATTCGCCCTTGGCCGGTACGAACGCGACGATGCGCATGGCAGTTCCCCGTCAACCCTATAGATAGAGTGGTGCAATCTGAGCCTAAGTGGACACCCTTAAGAAATGGTCACCTGTGATGTTTGAGCCAACCCCTCACCGCCTCGCTCTGCTCGGCAACCTCTCCCCACCGGGGAGAGGGCTGGGGTAAGGGGGCGGCTGCTGCAAGACTCAACTTCTTCTTTGATTCACGATATCCCTCAGCCCATGAAAACCGAAACGCCCCGCACCATCCGCCTCGCCGATTACACACCACCGCCTTATCGCGCGACCCATGTCGATCTCACTTTCGACCTTGATCCGACTGCGACCCGCGTACGTGCAGCGACGCGCTATGAAGTAGCTGGTTCCGGCGGTGCCTTGGTGTTGAACGGCGAACACCTCAAGCTGATCTCGATCACCATCGACGGTAGGGTCTTGAGCGCGAACGATTATGTCCTCGACGATGACACGCTGACCCTGGCGCAGACACCGGCCAAGTTTGAGCTGGCCATCGAGACCGAGATCAACCCCGAGGCCAACAAGGCGCTCGAAGGGCTGTACCGCTCGAAGGGGAAATTCACGACGCAATGC
>VGEM01000246.1 GCA_016869315.1 Alphaproteobacteria bacterium
CGCTGACGGAAATTACGTCGAAAAAATTCCCGTCAACCAGGCCGATGAATTCGGGCGGCTGTCTGAAACGTTCAATCAGATGATGGACGGCATCGCCGAGCGTGAGCTGAGAATCGAACATCAGGCATTGCATGACGCCACCACCGGCCTACCCAACCGCCTCGCCTTCGAGCGACGGTTCGAGGCGGCGATTTCCGCAGCAGAAATGTCGGGCGCCAGGCTGAGTGTCTACCTCGTGCAAGTGGGCCGGTTCGGCGAAATCAATAATACCTTCGGACATGACATCGGCGATGCCCTGATCAAGGAAATCAGCGTCATGCTGCGCCGTATCGTCAAGCAGAACGATATCGTCGCGCGACATTCGTCCAACATGTTTGCCCTCTTGTTACCAGGCGCAGGTTTGAACGTCGTCGATCCGATCGTACAGCGCATTTTGGATCAAGTCGGCGACCCTATCGGCGTTGCCGGTCATGCCATCGACGTCACACTATGGATCGGAGAAGCCTGTTTTCCCGAGCATGGCACGTCCGCGAAGACGCTGCTTCAGCGCGCCGATACGGCGATCTTCGAAGCCAAACGAAATATCCGGCATTTTGCGGTTTATGACCCGGCCCAGGATCCTCACAAGCCCGAGCATCTGTCGACCATGGGGGAATTGCACGCCGGTCTCGAACGCTGCGAGTTCAAACTGTTCTATCAGCCGAAGATCGATCTCAATTCCGACACTGTCGTCGCCGCCGAAGCGCTGATCCGCTGGTTTCACCCCAGCCGTGGCCTGGTGCCGCCAGACTCCTTTATTCCGCTCGCCGAACAGACCGGGAATATTCACAAGCTGACAGCCTGGGTTCTTGAAGCGGCCATTGCCCAGATTGCGGCTTGGCGAGCGATGAACTTGAAGATCAAGATCGCCGTCAATCTTTCGGCGCGAGACCTCAGCACCCGGCGATTGCCGGAAGACATCGCCCTTCTTCTCAATCGATATCGTGTCAACGCCGCAGATATCATCATCGAATTGACGGAAAGCGCCGTCATGGCCGATCCCGGACAATCAATCGACGTACTGACGGCCCTTAACAAAATGGGGCTTGGCCTTGCCGTCGACGATTATGGGATTGGCTATTCTTCCATGGCGTATATACGGCGCCTTCCAATGCAAGAATTGAAGATCGACAAATCCTTCGTCCTCAAACTGGCGTCCTCAGCGGGCGACCAGATCATCGTCAGATCGACCGTCGATCTGGGGCATAACCTTGGACTGAAAGTGACGGCGGAAGGAGTCGAAGACCAAGCCTCACTGGCGATTCTTAAGGACTTGGGCTGCGGCACCGGGCAAGGGTATTTCATCAGCAAACCCCTGCCGGCGGCCGATTTCGAGCGTTTCATGCGGGAATCGCGCTGGGCCGTACGATCATGAAATCGGCCCATTGACCATCTATCGTGCGGCCTCGGACCCAATCAGAATGCGCCCATGGGAATGGCCTGGACCATGTCGCTCCGCGCCCACACCGCTGCCTGCCTTGCGCTGGTGGCCGTCCCAGCCGCTGCCCAAACCGACCTGCAATGGTTATCAGTTCGCGGTCTTCTGGATGCCCGCTTTGTCCTGACCAGTGACGAGAAAAGCTGGGAGTCGGGCGTACTGGGCAAGACCCGCTTCGGCGCCCGCACGACCGGGAACGAGCGCGCAATCGCGCGCCTGGCCGAGGCGTCCCTCGTCGCCAGAGCTGAAATGACGTGGGATTTGTCGGCGCATGCTCACCTCATCGCCGGCAGCGAGCAGAGCACTTCGCTCGATGTCGTCGAAGCGTTCGTCGCCTATAAGCCCGCGCCCGGCGAAGGATTCAATGTTTCGGCCAAGGCAGGCGCGTTCTTTCCGCCCATTTCGCTCGAAAACACGGGGCTCGCCTGGACCAGCCCCTACACGATCACGCCGTCGGCGATCAATTCGTGGGTGGGCGAGGAACTCAAGACCCTTGGCCCCGAGGCGACGCTGTCGTGGATTGACCCCGCAATTGAGGTGTCAGCAATCGGCTCTGTATATGTCGGCAATGATCCAGCTGGAACTCAGTTGGCATGGCGGGGATGGGCCATCCATGAGTGCAAGGCCGGATTGTTCGAGCGCCTACCGCTCGCGCAAGTGCGCATTATTCGATCAAACAACCCACGCCGCGTTGTCCAGGCTCCTTTCGATCAACCGATCGACGAGATCGACGATCGGATCGGATACTACGCGGGCGTACGCCTCGATGACGATGCGGGCAATCGTGTCGAATTCCTTCGATACGACAATCGCGCTGACGATCTCGCTCTTAACCGGGCTCTGCAATGGGCGTGGAATAAGCGCTTCTGGTCGGTCGGCGGAAGGGCAACGCTCACCGGCGATGTGGAAGTCATCGGGCAAATGATGTGGGGTTCGACATCCATTATCACGCGGCCCGGCGCCGTTTCCGTCATTAAGGCCGCCTACGACAGCGGTTTCCTTTTGGCCAGCAAGGCATAGGATCGTCATCGGGTGTCAGGCCGGATCGAGTATTTCAAGACACACGATCGCGACACAAGCCCGGATCTCAACGGCGAGACCGGACAGGCTCTGACACTGGCCTACATATTCCGGCCCGTCGATCGCCAGCGGCTGACCCTGGAGATGCTGCACATTCATAGCCGGCGCCCCGAACGCGCGCTCAGTTTCGGCTTGCCCGCGACGGCAAATGAGACGCAAATTCAAGCCAGCTACCGGTTCTTTTTCTAACGGTTCCAACTCATGGCGACATCACCATCACGCGACATCGTCGCTTTTGCGGCGTCGTCCGGCATCGCGGCTCTCACCCTATATCTCCTGGTTGTCGGCCAAAGCATCTTGATGCCCTTGGTGCTCGCGATCTTTCTCACCTATCTGATCGTCGCCGCCGCGCATGCTTTGCAAAAACTGAAGGTCGGTTCACGCAAACCGCCGTACTGGTTGGCCCTCGCCATGGCGATCGTCATGCTGATCGGGCTGATCGGCCTGCTGGTGCAAATTGTCGCCGGCAACATCAGCGCGGTGGTCGAGGCCGCACCCTCATACCAAAGCCGCCTCCAAAGCTTATTTGCGCAGATCAATGCATGGATTTCCGAGGCTGTCGGCCAGGATCGCCCTCTGACGCTCGCCAGCATCGTCAGTGAGCTGGATTTGCGCGCCATCGTTGGTCGTTTTGCCGGCGCGTTTCAATCGATTGCCGGCAATACCGTGCAGATCGTCGCCTATGTTCTGTTTCTGTTGCTCGAACACCGGACGATCGATCGCAAGATCACGGCGCTTTTCCCGGAACCCGATCGTCAAGGGGCGGTGCGCCAAACCATGGCCAAGATCGGCGGTCGTATCGAGACCTATGTCTTGATCAAGACCTTCGTCAGTTTCCTCACGGGCATCGCAAGTTACGTCGCATTGAGAATTATTGGGGTCGACTTCGCCGCATTTTGGGCGCTTCTGATCTTCGTTCTCAATTTCATCCCCTATGTTGGCACACCCATCGGTATTGCGTTTCCAGTCCTACTCGCCCTCCTTCAGTTCAATACGCCGGTTACCGCCATCGTCACCCTTGGCGTACTGATCGGAATTCAAACGGCCGTCGAGAACGGTATGGAACCACGACTGATGGGCAATTCGCTCAACCTCAGCCCGGTGTTCATGATTTTATCGCTCTCACTGTGGGGCGCGCTGTGGGGCATCACCGGAATGATTCTCGCGGTACCCATGATGGTGATATTGATGATCACCTTCGCTCAATTTCCATCGACGCGGCCGATGGCAATCCTGATGTCCGAGAGCGGGAATCCGGATTAGTCGCGCGAGGCGGATGCCAGCGTCCGTTCATCAAGGCTGAAGCGAAAGAGGAAAATCAGACTGAGAAGGTGAAAGAAGATCGGCATGCTCACGTAAGCTATCTTGATGCCGAGCAATGCCGAGTCGGGTTGGGTCGCTACCGCGCCGCCTTCCGCCTCGACATACCCAAACAGGCTGAGGACGACGCCGACGATCAGCGTCCCGACAGCAAAGGCGACTTTCTCCCCGGCCAGCCAAACACCGGTGTACGAGCCTTCGCGATTGAGGCCCGTCCGCTTGCGATCATGGGCGATCGCGTCGGTCAACATCGACAGCGCCGTTAGAATAAACCCGCCGTTGAGGAAGCCGCTGAAAAAAGCGACCGCATACGTCACCCAAACACTGTTCCCTTCGGCCAGGAGCCAGCAGGCGACGACACAGCAATAGAGCAGCAATGCGGCGACGTGGGTTGGTCGTTTGCCGAAGCGCCGACAGGCCGCAACCCAGATCGGTTGCCCGAGAATTGTCGGGATGCAAAGCGCAAAGATCATGTTGCCGAGGACGGTCGCCGAGTTGTCGAGGATCAAGGATTGGAAGTAGACCAGCGATGCGTAGCCAATGCCTTCGGCCAGCCGCTCAAGGAATACGGCCAGGAACAACATCACAAACGGCTTATTTTCGAGGGCAAGACGGAACTGCTGCATCAACGGCGGACTATCGTCATTGCGCCGCGTGAAGGGCGCGTTTGCCGTGGCGAAGACCGTGGCCAACATCGTCACCAAGGACGCGGCACCAATCACGACTGCGGCAAATCGATACCCTTCCTCGCCCGGGCCGCCAATCTCGCGAATCCGGGCCGCATAGCCGCTGACCACCAGACCCGTCGCCATGAAGGCGACACGGTAGGCCATCAGGCGGGTGCGCTCGTGGTAACCCTCGGCCATCTCCGAACCCATGGTGAGATAAGGCACCGAGTACCCAGCGAAGGCCGTGAGCGCCAAGGTATAGACCACGCTGACATAGGTGGCGCGAAGGCCGTCGGAGTCGAGCGTCGGCACGTTGAACATGGCGATGAAGCCCGCGACCGTGAGAATGGCCCCCACGAACATGAACGGCCGCCGCCGCCCCCATCGGGTATCGATGCGATCCGACGCCATGCCGGCGAGGGGATCGGCGAAAACCACCCAGATTTTCGGAACGAAGATCGCGAGGCCGGCCATCGCGCCCGGGATCCCCAACGTATCCGTCATGAAGATCAGCAGCAGAAAGGCCGGGGCGTCCCGGAAAATCTGAGCGCCCACCATGCCGACGCCGTAGCCGAGGCAGAGGCCGGTCGGAAGGCGCCCCGCCGGCATGGCGCTATCGTCTGTTCGAGTGGCGATCACGGTCATGGTGCCGGCATGTTGTGGTGCTTTGGCGCCATTTCGACAAGCACTATAATGTGAGTCGGCGATTGTCAGGTCGCGACACGAAGGAGAATTCCGATGGCTGCTCAAGCCCGCCACGAAATGTCGGTCAACCGCACCCACGACGAAGAAGCGCGCCAAGGATACTACATGGATATCCGCCGCCACCTCGCCCACAAGGTCGCGGGCGGCAATCGCGCCGTCTATGCCAAGGTCGTGCATCCGGCATTCGCCAAGGAGAATGGACGCGATCCCAAGGACCGCAGCGAGGTGCGCTCGGTGATGACGCGCAATCCCTATTACCAGATGTACAGCGCCATGCAGCGCCATACCCAGGAAATGACCTGGGACTCGGTGATCGATTCGGTCGAACGGCAGCTGCCGGCGCTGGCGGGCACTGCAAAAAAAGTTTCGGGTAAAGCCGGCGGAACGCTTCGCCTCGACCCCGCGTTCAGAGTTCCACCCTATCTCACCTTCTACGATATCCACCTCCAGCCCGGAGGCTATCATGTCAATCAAGGGCCCGACGACATCGCGGCCGGCGCGCTGTATGACCGGGCAACGTACATGTACGCGATGGGCAACCTTGGCCCTTACAGCGATATTCTTGGTCAATCGCTGATCGCCCACTACAAGAAAAAATTCCCGGGTAAGACGCCGCGCCGGGTGCTCGACATGGGCTGCACCACGGGCAACAGCACGCTCGCCTGGGTCGACGAATTCCCTGACGCCGAAGTCTACGGCATCGACGTTGGTGAGGCGGTTTTGCGCTACGCCCACGCCCGCTCCGA
>VGEM01000247.1 GCA_016869315.1 Alphaproteobacteria bacterium
TGCTGATCACCTTGGCGATCTTGATCACGCTGGCGAACGGGGCCACGGCCCAGAATCAGGTGCTACCGCAACGAACGATTCAACATCAGGTCATCGCCGAACGCATCGTCAGCCAGCTCCACCTCGAGCCCGGCGAGAAAGTGATCTCGGTCGCCATGCCCGGCTACATGAACGAATTCATTCCGCATATCCGCTACGCCGTGATGAAAGCGGGTGGCGTCGATCTCGGCGTGATCGAAGCCTTGAAGACGCCCTACCCTGAGGAATGGGACGCGGCGACGATCCGCGCCGGCCTCGACGGAACCTTGAAGGCCTATGTGAAGATGCTGGAAGACGCCGACGTCGGCATCATGCTGCCCGGCACAAACCCCGCGCATTCGGCCTATCGTGCGATGCAACGCATCATCGTCGATAAACGCGGCCCGCGGCGCACGATCCATTTCCACTGGACCGATCCCTATGGTCCGCTCGGCAGCGATCTCGGTCTCTCCGGCGTCAACATCATGCCCGGCCATCCGGCGCCGGCCATGCAGACGATCGATGCGGTCTATCAGAATGCGATTCTCAACACCGATCTCAAGGCCCTCGGCGAGCACCAGCGCCGCTTTGTCGAGGCGATGAAGCGCGGTCCGGTGCGCGTCACGACACCGCTCGGCACCGATCTCAAGTTCGAGATCATGCCTGGCCGGCCGATCATCATCCAGGACGGCGATGCCTCGGCGAAGAATGTGCGCAATGCAACGACATTGGTCGAACGCGAAGTCGAGATTCCGGCCGGCGTTGTCCGCGTCGCGCCGCGCGAGGATTCGACCGAGGGCGTGATCGCCTACGGCCCGTCGCGCTGGAGCGCACGCTCGGTCGAGGGCGCCAAGGTCTACATCTCGAAGGGCAAGATCACCCGCGTCACCGCCGGCAAGGGCGTCGAATTCATGCGCGCGGAATTGGATGCGCAGCCGGAAGCGGTTCGGATGTTTCGCGAGATGGGCCTCGGCTTCAATCCGCTGCTGACGGTCCCCGAACGCGATCCGTGGATTCCCTACTACGGCTACGGCGCCGGCGTGGTCCGCCTCGGTATCGGCAACAACGCCGAAATCGGCGGCGCCATTACGGCCGCGCCCTATAACCGCTGGCGGGATCTGTTCATCGACTGCACCATCACCCTTGATGGCGAGGTGTGGGTGAAGGATGGGAAGTTTGTGAGGTGACGAATGGCTCGCAAATCGTCACACCGCGCGCAGGCGCGGTGTCCAGAGGTTCCTGCTCGGCCAGAGACAAGAAACTCTGGATGCCGCGAACAAGTCGCGGCATGACAGACTGAAGGGAATGAACATGAAAATATCAATTGCGCTGCTCGCACTTTTGATGGCGTCACCGTTACAAGCCGACGACGTCTCCGAACTCAAGTCAGATGCCTGGGCGTTCATCGACGGCCAGGCACAAGCGCTTGCCGCCACGAACCGCAAGATCTGGTCCTACGCCGAGCCCAGCCTTGAGGAGTTCAAGTCGTCCAGGGAACTCCAGGACTTGCTTGCCAGCAATGGCTTCAAGGTCGAGGCGGGCGTCGCCAAGATGCCGACGGCCTTTGTCGCGACCTATGGCTCGGGCGCGCCGGTAATCGGCATTCTCGCCGAGTTCGACGCGCTGCTGGGCATCACCCAATCCAACAAACCCTCGCCCGATCCCATCGCCGACAATGCCGCGGGCCACGCCTGCGGGCATTCGGCGTTCGGCGTAGGCTCGACCGGCGCGGCAATTGCCATCAAGACGCTGATGGAAGCCGGCGCCATCAAGGGCACGGTCAAGCTATACGGCACACCCGCCGAAGAAACCGGCATCGGCAAGGTCTACATGCTGCGCGACGGGCACTTCAAAGGCGACGACGCGATCCTGCACTGGCACCCGAGCTCCAGTAACGTCGCCAGCTACTCCTCGACCAAGGCGATCGTGAATTTCAAGGTGCGCTTCACCGGCCAGCAGGCCCATGCATCCGCGCAACCCTACGCCGGCCGTAGCGCGCTCGATGCCATCGAGCTGACCAGCGTCGGCACGCAATACATGCGCGAGCACATCAAACAGGATGCGCGCATTCACTCGGTCGTCACCCGCGGCGGCGGGCAGCCCAATGTCGTGCCGGCCGATGCCGAGGCCTGGTACTACATTCGCGCTGACAAGTTCGAGGACGTCGTCAAGTATTTTGGGTGGTTCCAGAAGATCGCCGAAGGCGCGGCGTTGATGACCCAAACCACGCTCGAACCGATCGAGATCATGTCGGAGATTCACGAGATGATTCCCGTGCGCGTGCTGGCTGAAGCAACGCATAAGAACTTCACCGCCGTCGGCGCCCCGGCGTGGGATGCCCAAGACGTAGCCTTCGCCGCCACCACCCAGCGCGAGTTCAAGGACCCGTTCGGTTTCGATTACACCAAGGCCGGTATCGCGCTTGCGACCACGATCGAGCCTCTCGCCAGCCAGGCGCGCAAAGGCGAAGCCTCGACCGACGTCGGCGATATCTCCTGGTTCGTGCCGACCGTAGGCTTGATGGTCGCGGGCTACGGCTACGGATTGCCGACGCACTCCTGGCCGGTGGTCGCATCGACCGGCACCAGCATCGGCAACAAGGCGCTCGTCACCGCCGCCAAGGTGATCACCGCGACCGCCATCGATCTCTATACCGACCCGGCTTTACTCGCGTCAGCCAAGGCCGAGTTCGCCAAGACCATGGCCGGCAGCACGTGGCAGACCCTGATCCCCGAAGGCCAGAAGGCGCCGGCGACTGTTCGCAGCAAGTAGGTGCGCAGCAAATAAAAGGAAACCATTGCGCCGAAGGCTGCGCGGGGCTATCACCGTACCCCTTTTGTTCTCCTTCAGTTTAGCCCCCAGCTTTTGCCCAACACCATGTTGTCCGACGTCAAGGTTCGCGGCGCCCGCGAGCACAATCTCAAAAACGTCAACGTCGACATTCCGCGCAACAAGCTGGTGGTGGTCACCGGACTGTCGGGTTCGGGCAAAAGCTCGCTCGCCTTCGATACCATCTACGCCGAGGGGCAGCGCCGCTATGTCGAGTCCCTGTCGGCCTACGCCCGGCAATTTCTCGAACTGATGCAGAAGCCGGACGTCGACTCGATCGAGGGTCTGTCGCCGGCGATCTCCATCGAGCAGAAGACAACCAGCCGTAACCCGCGCTCGACCGTCGGCACGGTCACCGAAATCTACGACTACATGCGCCTGCTGTGGGCGCGCATCGGCGTGCCCTACTCGCCCGCCACCGGTCTGCCGATCGAGGCCCAGACCGTTAGCCAGATGGTCGATCGCATCATGGCCATGGGTGACGGCACGCGGCTCTATCTGCTGGCGCCGATCGTGCGCGGCCGCAAAGGTGAGTACCGCAAGGAGTTGCAGGATCTGCAGAAGAAGGGTTTTCAGCGCGTCAAGATCGACGGCACGCTGTACGAAATCGAAGACGCGCCCACCCTCAACAAGAAGCTCAAACACGACATCGAGGTCGTGGTTGACCGCATCGTCGTGCGCGAGGGTTTGCAAAGCCGCCTCGCCGACTCCCTCGAAACCGCGCTCAAGCTGGCGGATGGCATTGCCTATGCCGAGAACGCCGATGGCAAGGGAGATGCGGCACGCACCGTGTTCTCGGCCAAGTTCGCCTGCCCGGTTTCCGGGTTCGCCATTGATGAGATCGAGCCCCGGCTGTTCTCGTTCAATAACCCGTTCGGCGCCTGCCCGACCTGCGACGGCCTTGGCGTCACGCTGCACTTCGATCCCGCCCAGGTGGTCCCCGACCCTGAGCTCAGCATCGAGGACGGCGCGGTCGCGCCGTGGAGCAGCTCGAACCCGCCCTCGCCCTATTACTTGCAGGCGCTGCGCGGCGTCTGCGCGCACTTCAAGGCCGATCCCAAGACGGCGTGGAAGAAACTCCCGGCCAAGGTCAAAGACGCCATTCTCAACGGCACCGGCGAGACCGAAGTCACCATCAAGTTCGACGACGGCGTGCGCAAGTACGAGACGCGCAAACCGTTCGAAGGCGTGCTCAACAACCTGCAGCGGCGCTGGCGCGAGACCGAAAGCGCCTGGATGCGCGAGGAACTCGAAAAGTTCCAGACCTCGCAGCCTTGCACCGCCTGCAACGGCGCCCGCCTCAAGCCCGAGGCCCTCGCGGTCAAGGTCGGCGGCAAGCACATCGCCGAGGTGACGAACTTCAGCATCTCGGAAGCGGGCGCCTGGTTCCGGGGGCTGGACAAGTCCCTCAACGATAAACAACGCGAGATCGGCCGGCGAATCTTGCGCGAGATCGACGAGCGGCTGCACTTTCTCAACAACGTCGGCCTCGACTATCTCAGCATGGCGCGCAATTCGGGCACGCTATCGGGCGGCGAAAGCCAGCGCATCCGCTTGGCTTCGCAGATCGGCTCGGGCCTCACCGGCGTGTTGTATGTGCTGGACGAGCCTTCGATCGGTTTGCACCAGCGCGACAACAACCGCCTGCTTGAGACGCTTCGGCGGCTTCGCGACATCGGCAACTCGGTGTTGGTTGTCGAGCACGACGAGGACGCCATCCGCACCGCCGATCACCTGATCGATATGGGCCCCGGCGCCGGCATCCACGGCGGCAAGGTGATCGCCGAAGGCACGCCGAAAGAGGTGTTTCGCAGCAAGGACAGCATCACCGCCGCCTACCTCAACGGCACGCGACAGATCGCGGTGCCTGAGAAGCGCCGCACTGGCAACGGCAAGTCGCTGACGGTCAAAGGCGCGCGCGCCAACAATTTGAAAGACATCGACGCGACGTTTCCGCTCGGCACGCTCACATGTGTCACCGGCGTATCGGGCGGCGGCAAGAGTTCGCTTGTGTTGGAGACACTCTACAAGGGTCTCGCCAAACACCTGTTCGGCGCCCGCGACCTGCCCGGCCCCCATGACAAGATCGAGGGCCTGCAGCACCTCGACAAGGTGATCGACATCGACCAGTCGCCGATCGGCCGCACACCGCGCAGCAACCCCGCGACTTACACCGGCGCCTTCACGCCCATACGCGACTGGTTCGCCGAGTTGCCCGAGGCCAAAGCACGTGGCTATGCGCCGGGGCGCTTCAGCTTCAACGTCAAGGGCGGCCGCTGCGAGGCGTGCCAGGGCGATGGCGTAATCAAGATCGAGATGCACTTCCTGCCCGACGTCTATGTCACCTGCGACATCTGCAAGGGCAAGCGCTATAACCGCGAAACCTTGGAGATTCACTTCAAGGGCAAGAGCATTGCCGACGTGCTCGACATGACGGTCGAGGAAGGCTGCGATTTCTTCAAGGCGGTGCCCGGCATCCGCGAGAAACTCGATCTGCTGAAACAGGTGGGGCTCGGTTACATCCACCTGGGCCAGCAGGCGACGACGCTATCGGGCGGCGAAGCGCAGCGCGTAAAACTCGCCAAGGAACTCTCGAAGCGCGCCACCGGCCGCACGCTCTACATCCTCGACGAGCCGACCACCGGGCTTCATTTCGAAGACGTGAAAAAACTACTCGAAGTGCTGCACACCCTGGTTGAGCAAGGCAACACGATTGTTGTGATCGAACACAACCTCGAAGTCATCAAGACCGCAGACTGGATCATCGACTTAGGGCCTGAAGGCGGCTCGGGCGGCGGCAAGATCGTCGCCACCGGAACGCCGGAGCAAGTGGCCAAGGCGAAGGGCAGTTACACGGGTGAATTTCTAAAGCAGAAGCTGGGGTGAATGCGGCACGCGTGGCAATTGATTATTGTAACGTTACGCGCTACATTGCCGCATGATCAAGAGCTTTCGCCATCGCGGGCTGATGCGTCTGCACCATAAGGGCGAACGGCATTCGATTGGCGCGACCTTCATCGATCGCGTGGAAGACGCCTGTACCCCGTCAGCACAAGTTGGCCTGTTTTAGGTAATTGAGGATCGGAGGGTTTTTGGCTCATCGTAGTCCCGAAGGGGAGACGAAGATGAGACA
>VGEM01000248.1 GCA_016869315.1 Alphaproteobacteria bacterium
AATCGGTTCCCTGACGCCGAAGTCTGGGGTCTCGAAGTCGGTGCGCCGCTGATCCGCTACGGCCACATGCGTGCCGTCGACCGCGGCATCGATGTCAACTTTCGTCATGCCCTGGCCGAGGACACGAAATTCCCTGACGGACATTTTGACGTCGTCACCAGCTATATCCTCCATCACGAGACATCGCTCGAGAATTCGCGGGCGATCTTCAAGGAGGCGATGCGCGTCCTGCGCCCCGGCGGGCTCTATTTCCCAATCGACCTGATGACCAGCCCCAATCGCCGGCGCGACCCGTCCGCACATTCGCGGTATCGCGAGTGGGTCGAGTATCGCTGGAACCACGAGGTCTATTGGCTCGAATACTTCGGGATGGACATGCCAAAGGAATTGAAAGACGCGGGCTTCGAGGTTCGCGACGACGGCCCGCCCGGATACACCGGCGATAAAGCCAATATTGTCGCGATCAAGAAAGCGTAAGTCGCTTCTCAATTGAGACGTTTTCAGCGCCCGGTCAAAAGCCGGGCGCTGATGCTTCTGGCCTCAGCGTTTCTGCAAGTCCGCGATCATCACCCTCTCAGGCGTGTACACTGATCGAGACGAGGACATTGCCCAATTCAAGGCGAGCATCATGACACAGTCCCGCTATCACGCGCTGTCGCGCCGGCATCTGTTGCAGGGCGGCGCTGTTGCCGCGCTTGGCGCGGCCAGTTTCGGACGGCGATCACTTGCACAAAGTGCGCCGCGCTCATCCTTTCCGACAAGCTGGACGTTTGGCGACGTGACCATCACCAAAGTCATCGACGTGATCGGGCCATACGATGCGGCCCAGGCTTATCCCGGCGCGCCGATCGAGGCGTTCGAAGCCAACGCCGATTGGCTTTCCCCTCACTTTTATAATCCGGCGACCAAGGCCATCATCTTCAGCTACCACTCGTATGTTGTCCGGACGCCAAAACGAATCCTGATCGTCGACACCTGCATCGGTAACGACAAATCGCGCAAGCGTCTCGCCAAGTTCGACATGCGCAAGGGGCCGTATCTCGAAAACCTGCGCGCCGCCGGGGTTCGGCCCGAAGACGTCGATTTTGTCACTTGCAGCCATTTTCATTCCGATCACGTCGGATGGAACACGCGGCTCGAGAGAGGGCGCTGGGTCCCGACCTTTCCCAAGGCCAAGTACATGTTCAATAAAGCCGAGGTCGACAACGTTCAGTCGCGGGTGCGCACCGGCACCGGAGATGTCGCGTCCTACGAAGACAGCATCCTCCCCATTCTCGACTCCGGGCAGGCCGAAATCATCAGGGGCGACGCGCCAATCGACGCCAGTGTGACCATCGTGCCCTCGCCGGGTCACACGCCCGGTCACCAGTCGGTGACCATCAACTCCCGCGGAAAGCGGGCGGTGCTGGCCGGCGACATTCTGCATAGCCCGATGGAAGTCCTCTATCCGGAATGGATCTGCGTCTTCGACCAGGACAAGACCCACGGCATTGAAGGCCGCAAGACGTTTATCGAAGCCCATGTCGACAAAGACATAACCGTGTTTGCCGCGCATTTCGATGGCCCGACGGCCGGTAAGATCGTTAGCACCAGGAGAGGCGGACGGATGTTCAAGGCGCTGGAATAACCTTACGATCCGCGCCCAGGATCACGATTTATTCAAACCTCCGGGGAGCACGCAGCATGACGACACGAACTCTGGTTTGCTCGGTCATTACCTCTCTGTTTCTGGCGTACGGCGCGTCTGCTGACGAACTCGGCCGTGGCACGTCCGTTGACGATTGGAAGGGTTTCGGCGTTCTCAAAGGCGGCAAGGGTTACGTCGCCGCGCCGATGGGCCAGTTGCACTACCGCGATATCGGTCCGCGTGACGACAAACATCCGATCGTGCTGCTTCACCAGTCGCCGATGTCGATGATCCAGTGGGCCGGCGTGCAAAACGCACTGGCCGAGCTGGGCATCCGCGCCATCACCGTCGACTCGCCCGGTTACGGCCTTTCCGATCCTCCGAACAAACAGCCGTCGATCAGAGATTACGCCGACAATCTGGTGGCCCTGCTCGATGCGTTGAAACTGGACAAGGTTGTGATCGCCGGCCACCACACCGGGGCCCACATTGCCGCGTCCTTCGCCGGTAACCATGGCGACAGGGTCAAGGCCCTGGTGATGCACGGCGCGGCGGCAATGAATTCCGAGGAGGCCGACGCCTATCTGTCGAACCCGAATCGCAAACCGCGGACGCCGCTCGCCGACGGCACGCACTTGTCGCGCGCCTTTGACCCGAAGAAACCCGAGCGTCAGGAAATTCTCGATGCCAAGACCTGGAATCTGATTACCGCGTATATTCAAGGCCCTGACATCGGGCACTGGGCCGCGTTTCACTACGACATGATGCCGGACGTGGCGAAGTTCAAGGTTCCGGTGCTGATGCTTTCCGACGCCGCCGACCCGGTGACCAAGATGGACAATCGCCTCGCCGCCCTGCGCCCCGACTTCAAGCATGTCGAATTCTCGAGGGGCGATCTCATGGAGTTCATGGCCGAGCCCAAGCGCTGGGCACAAATTTACGCTGACTGGCGCGCTCAGACCCTTAAATAGCCGGCGACTCCTTTATCAGGAAGCGCCGCGGCGGTAACGCCGCGGCGCTTTTCTTTAATGAGCGCTGATATCGGCCGTTTCGGGCGCGACGAAATCGACCGACGGCAAGGTAACTGGGCCAGGCGTGCGGCCTTGAGCACGCAGCACCTCGGCGATTTTCGCCTGGCAATACTCGGGGCTATCTTCGCCGGCGAACGGCTTCTTGTAATGCGACGCCACTGACGGGCGCGCAATTGCACGTTCAAACCAGTCCGCCAGGCGCGGCCTACCCTCACGCCAATCAAAAGTCTTTGGTACTGGCGACGGCAACACCATGTCAACTTGGCGTTCCAAGTAGGTCAACGCCTGGAGGGTGCCGATGTGCCCGATGTCGAAATCATCAGCGGTCGCGATATCGATGTCCATCTGATCAAGGGCCCGCAAGAGTTTTGGCCAATTCCATTTAACGATGTGGGTTCCCGGCTCCTTCGGCAGGCGCTCCTGACCGATTCGGACGATCACATCAAAAAAGATGTCGGCGAGGGCGAGGCGACGAAGCGCGCTCCAACGTCGTAGGCCGGCGGCCGGATAAACGTGAATGCCGTTGACGCTGACGGAATCGAGGTACTCGACGATGGTCTGGCTGCCGTAAAGGACTGTTCCATCGGCGAGCGCCAGTGTCGGGACCTTCTGCAGAGGGTTGATCGCGGCAATCGAATAACCGTGTCGGCGGGGATAGACCGGAACTTCCTCGATCATCGACCACACGCCGACTTCCTCGGCGACGACGACCGACTTGTGAATGAAGTCGTGAACTGGCGAATAAAACAGCTTTATGGACCGTGAGCTCATGACATCACCACCATCTCCGTCGAAAAATCGAATGCGGCCGGATGCCGGGCCCCAGTTGTCCACGAACTGTAGGCTTGCCGTGTGCCGCTGCAAAGACTCACGTGTGTGCCATTGGCATCGGCCCTTCCGTCAAGGTGCGCCAGATGTGGTATTGAAGATTGCGATGTTCGAGGGGAGGCGACATCTATGCGTCCGCACGTACAGCATCTTGATTCAGAGAAGCTTCCATGGGTGCCGATTTTCAAGACCGGGGCAACGCGGCGAACCTTGAATACGGATCCCGGCGACACGTCCTTCACCTCGATCGTGTCGATCCCGCAGGGTTGGCGCGGACCGTCGGGGGCCCATTATCATTCCTCATTCGAGGAAGCCTATGTCGTCACCGGCTCACTGACCCTGGACGGCATCGACTACCTGAGGGCTGGGTCTTACCTCTATCGGCCTGGGTTTATCATCCACGGCTGGGACGAGCGCTCCGACGAAGGCAGCCTGATCGTCATCAAGCGCGGCGGCGTTTCCGACATCATTTCGGTTGGTCCGCGCACGCAAGACCAGGAATATGTGTTCAAGCCGGTCGTGGACGGGCGGCCGCACATTGTCCATCTCAAAACCGCCGATGGCCCCTGGCAGATGCGGGACGGCGTCGAGATCAAAGTCCTAAGTCGTGATGACAAGACCGGCGCCGAAACGATCCTGGCGCGATGGCCCGCTGCGTGGCGTGGCTCATTTGGCGCGCGCCCCAGCCACGATCTCGAATGCGTCGTCGTCGCTGGTGGATTTCACCTAGCCGACGGGACCCGCTTCAAGTGTTGGGACTACTTCTATCGTCCAATGGCGAGTACCGATCCGCCGATCACCGAGAGCCCCGAGGGTTGCACCGCAATTCTATGGACGGAACGCCGCAACGCATGAGGCAAGATTCGCCCGATGTCAGCGAAAATTACCGGCGCTATGTCCTCGGCCTCTTGCTGGTCATTTTCACCGTCAACTACGTCGACCGGCAGGTGCTGGCAATCCTGCTTCCGGCCATCAAGCGCGATTTGGCGCTATCGGACACCGAGCTCGGTTTTCTGACAGGCCTGGCGTTCGCCATTTTCTTTGTCGCGATGGGGATGCCGGCCGGGCGCCTGTCGGATCGCTTCAATCGCCGATCCTTGATCTCGGGCGCCATCGCGGCGTGGAGTCTGATGACGGCCGCCTGCGGCCTGGCGCAAAGTTTCACGCATCTTGTCCTGGCACGCATCGGCGTCGCTGTCGGCGAGGCCGGCTGCACGCCGCCCGCCCATTCGCTGATTGCCGACTACTTTCCACCCGAGCGGCGAGCCATGGCGCTGTCGATCTACTCTTGTGGCATTTTCCTCGGCGTCCTAGTCGGCTTCTCGGCTGGGGGCTGGATCAATGAAGCGTTTGACTGGCGCACGGCATTCATTGCCGTTGGGCTGCCAGGTGTGCTGCTGGCCATCGTTACCCGCCTGACGTTGCGCGAGCCGGTGCGTGGGCACGCCGACGGGCGACACGACGATGGCATTGTGCCACCTCTGACTATGGTCGCCCGATACATGTGGCGCAAAGCCGCGTATCGGCATTTCATCATGGGCGGCGGCATGACCAGCTTCGCCAACTTCGGCATCATGCAGTGGGCGCCATCCTTTTTTGACCGGAGCCACGGATTATCGTCGGGCGTCATCGGCACGGCGTTGGCCCTTTCGCTGGGGTTGGCGGGCGGAGCGGGGACCCTGATCGGCGGCAAGCTGGTCGAACGATTCGGCCGGTATGACGTGCGCTGGAGCATGTGGCTGCCGGGCTACGCCGCTCTCGCTGCGTCACCGGCACTCGCTGTGGTTCTATTGTGGCCGGCGGCGACAGAAGCACTCATCTTGATTGCGCTGCCGGTCTTTCTCTTCTCGATCCATCTTGGGCCACTCGGCGCCGCCATTCAGGGCTTCGCAGAGGTTCGCATGCGCGGAGTTGCTGTCGCGATTTCGTTGTTCATCACAAATGTGATTGGCCTTGGATTCGGTCCGCAGGTGATCGGCGTCGTCAGCGACCTGCTCACGCCGCACTATGGCACCGACAGTCTGCGCTTTGCGCTGGTGTTTGTGGCCGTGCCCACAACCGCCTGGGCGGCAGTGCATTTTTTTGTCGGTGCGCGCACGTTAGCGGCTGACCTCGTGCCGCAACGTCCGATGACAGCGGATTCAATGCCTTAGCTGGAGAGGCGGCGATGCCGGCCGCGCCGCCGTGTTGTGGATAACTTTATAATTAGAATTATTCTAGTTTGATTGACGGACGGCGCGGCGGCCGTATAGTCGCTGCCAACGGCTTCGGTGTTTGCGCCATGCGGCACCGGCCAGACACCAGGTCCATGACCGCAATCACTGGAGGGAGATCAAGATGTCGACAGAGTCAAAATGCCCGTTTTCGTTTGGCTTTTCCGCGACGAGCCGTCGCAATGTATTGACTGCCACGACCGCGCTGGCCGCCGCCGCCGCAAGCGCCGCGACGCCGGCCCAGGCCGCTGGGGCCGCCCGCGCCGG
>VGEM01000249.1 GCA_016869315.1 Alphaproteobacteria bacterium
GTCGCCAAGGGCACGCCGGGATTAACCAGCGCGATTCCGCACTTGGGCAGCGGCGACACGTCGGTCAGGATTTCGCCGATACCGGCCATACGCGTCGGTTTGCGCCTGAGACAAACGGGAATGTCCGCGCCCAGCGTCGCGACAGCCAAGTCGAGCGGCACGTTCCACAATCGAGAGAGCGCCAGCACGGTCGTTGCCGCGTCCGACGATCCGCCGCCGATCCCGGAGGCTACCGGCAGATTTTTTTCGAGCGTGACGTCGGCGCCGATCGTGCGCGCGCCGCGCAACACTTGAGCGGCGCGCAGCACCAGATTCCCGGCGTCGGTCGGCAATCCCGCCGCAAAGGGCCCGGTGACATGCAGCCTGAGATCGGGCGCGGGCGCAATCGAGATCCGATCGCCGATGTCGGCAAAGGCAACCAGCGAGTCAAGCAGATGATACCCGTCGGCGCGACGGCCGGTGACATGCAGCGTGAGATTGATCTTGGCCGGGGCCAGCAGCGCCGTCGTCAATTTTGCGCGAGACCCTGATCGAGCTTGGCGCGGAGCGCGGTCTTCTCGGCGTCGTCTGTCGAGAGACTGATGGCGCGACGCCACTGGAAGCGCGCCTCGTTGCGCCGGCCGACTTTCCAGTAGGCGTCTCCGAGGTGGCCGTTAATGGCCGAATCCGAGGGCTCTTGCTCGACCGCTTTCTCGAGATATGTCACCGCGTCCTGGTATTCGCCGGCGAGGTACATCGCCCAGCCCAGGCTGTCGATAATCGCGCCGTCATCGGGACGCTTCTTGTAGGCGGCCTCGATCAATCGTCGCGCCTCGGCCAGGTTTTCGTTCCGGTCCAGCCAGGAATATCCCAGGTAATTGAGGACGCTTGGCTCATCAGGGTTGAGTTCGAGTGCGCGCTTGAAGTCCGCCTCGGCGCGCGTCCAATCCTTGGCACGCTCAAGCGCGATGCCGCGGATATAGAACAACGCCCAGTTCTCGGGGCTGCCGCCGGGATACAATGCGAACGCTTTGTCGTAGGCGTCGGCCGCCTCGCGAAACTTGGATTCGCGACGCAGCAGATCGCCCAGGGCCATCTGCGCATCGGGGTCGTCGGAGCGCGCGCGCGCCAGCATCTGAAGCTGGGCGAGGGCGTCGCCACTGCGGCCAAGCCGCTCGAGATTCTCGGCGATCTGAAGCTGCGCCACCGCGTGGACGGGATCGCCCGGTTTGATCGTCCCGAGAATGGCGTTCGACGCTTCGAAGGCTTCCCCTCGTGCCGCCGCTTCGCCAATAATCCACCGCGCCAGGCTATGGCCGGGGTCGAGGTACAGCGCCGATTGGCCGTAGATCATGGCCAGCTGAAGGAAGATCGAATTCGACGAATTGGCGAGCATGGCCTGCGAGGTCAGGAACATCGCCTCGGCGAGGCCGGCATCGGCCGAGACTTTCTTGGCGAACTGCTTGGGATCGGCGAAGGCCTCGGCATAAAGCGCGACATCGCGCGAATTCGGTCGCGCCTTCCGGTACGCCTCAAGGAGCAACTGCAATTCGGCGGTCTTGCTGTGGCGGTGATAGCCGCCGGCCAGCAGCCTGACGAACGAGGGCGGAAGGCGTTCGATTCGTCCGCCAACCGAAGCGTAGAGATCCATGGCCTCGCGCCCGCGGCCGAAGAATTCGTTGATCATCGCCGACATCAATTCGTAGCTGTCCTGGGCATTCTCCCGCGACTGCATGGGCGCGAGTTCGGCGAGCGCTTCATCGACGGTCGCGCCCGGTGCCCGGAACCACGCACGCATGATGGGCAGTGCCGCGGCGATGAACCCCTGGCCGGAGACCTTGCCGATCGTTTCCCAGGCCGCGTCGTGTTCGCCTTTCTTATGCTGGCCAACGGCGACCAGGATTTGCGCCGTCGACATCGGCCCGCTCCCGGCGGCGACGTATTGCCTGGCGGCATTGACCGCCGCGGGAATGTCGCCAGCCTGTGCGTGCAACATGTAGGAGAGGCGAAGAAGGTCCGGATTGCTGGCGTCGAGTTTGAGGGCGCGGTCGAGGTAATCCGAAGCTTTCGCGGCGTCCGACAACGACTCTGCGTATTGCGCCGACAGATAGGCTGCGGCGAGGCCAGAGCTCTTTGAATCCGCGGCCGCCGCGGGAAGCGCAGCGACGACGGCGAGAAGGGGGACGATGGCTTTGATCATGGCCCGATCATAGTTGAAGTTGCGCCAGGGCGACAGGTTCCGCCGCTTCGTTCAAGGCGCGATCACATATTCGGGTAATTCGGCCCGCCGCCGCCCTGAGGCACGGTCCATGTAATGTTCTGACTGGGGTCTTTGATGTCACAGGTTTTGCAGTGGACGCAGTTCTGGGCGTTGATCTGGAAGCGCTTTCCGCCGTTATCGGCATCGACAACTTCGTAGACGCCGGCGGGACAATACCGCTGCGCCGGCTCGGCCCATTGCGGCAAATTCTTGGCAACAGGAATAGAGGGGTCGGTCAGCTTGAGGTGGACGGGCTGGTTTCCTCGTGGTTGGTGTTCGAGACGAACACTGACGACAGCTTGTCGAACGAAATTTTTCCGTCGGGCTTGGGATAGGCGATCGGCTGGCAATCGGATGCCGGCTTCAATGAGGCGTGGTCGGGCTTGCCATGCTTGAGGGTGAACGGCAGGCCGATGCCCAATTGATTCATCCACATGTCGAGCCCGCCGAGGGCGAGACCTCCGAACAGGCCGAGCTTGCTCCACAACGGTTTTACATTCCGGACCGACTTGAGGTCCTTGTAGATCCAGCTCTGACGGACTGAAGTTTCGTAAGTCGCGAGTTCGTCATGGGCGCGGCCGGCGGTCACGGCAGAAAACGCGGCTTCGGCCGCCAGCATGCCGCTCTTCATCGCGTTATGGGTGCCCTTGATGCGGGGCACGTTGACAAAGCCAGCCGAGCAACCGATCAGCGCGCCGCCGCCAAATGCGAGTTTCGGAATCGATTGCAGCCCGCCCTCGGTGATGGCGCGGGCGCCATAGGAAATGCGACGTCCACCTTCGAGAACAGGTTTCACACTAGGGTGGTGCTTGAATCGCTGGAATTCGTCGAACGGCGAGAGGTACGGATTCGAGTAATCGAGATGAACGACAAATCCAACCGCCACCAGATTGTTTTCAAGGTGGTACATGAACGACCCGCCACCGGTCGATGAGTCGAGCGGCCATCCCATGGTGTGGGTGACAAGGCCGGGTTTGTGCTTGGCGGGCTCGACCTCCCAAAGTTCCTTGATGCCGATGCCGAACTTGGCGAAATCGGAATCGCGATCCAGACCGAATTTAGAGATCACTTGCTTCGCCAGCGATCCGCGCACGCCCTCGGCAATCAGCGTGTACTTGGCATGAAGCTCGATGCCGGGCTCGAAGTTATCGGTTTTCTCGCCATCGCGACCGACGCCCATGTCACCGGTGGCAACGCCGATCACGTTGCCGGCGCCGTCGTAGAGAACTTCTGAACCGGCGAAACCCGGATATAGTTCGACGCCAAGCGCCTCGGCCTGCTGACCGAGCCACCGGCAGACGTTGCCAAGGCTGACAATGTAGCAGCCGTGGTTGTTCAGCATCGGCGGCATCAGAATATTGGGGAGATGCGTTGCGCCGGTCTCGGTCAGATAGGCGAAACGATCGTCGGTGACCGGCGTGTTGAGCGGCGCACCTTTCTCTTTCCAATCCGGAAACAGTTCGTTCATGGCGCGCGGATCGATGACGGCGCCCGAAAGAATATGTGCGCCGATTTCCGAGCCTTTCTCGATCAGGCAAACCGAAATTTCTTTTTCGGCCGCTGCGGCAAGTTGCTTAAGGCGGATCGCCGCCGACAGCCCGGCCGGGCCGCCGCCAACCACCAGCACGTCGAATTCCATCTTTTCGCGCGACATGGTTTTAGGTCCCTGGCCGTTGCGCTGCCGTGAAGCTCATATTCATATAACGATTCCAAGGCCTTGGTCCACGGGTTGGCGAGGGTTCGCCCGGCCGGCCTGCCGTCATTCGCCCCTGGAAATGGCCTCTTCGCGCCCCTATAACGACGCCACCGCAAGGAGTCTTTTGCCGTGAATTCCAAGACCTTTACCGCCATTGTCGCCACCATCCTGTTCGCCTGCACCTTGGGGGTGCTGGTATCGGTCGGCACCTTTGGCGTGGTGCGCATTTTCGAGCAGATGGCCGAAGGACTGGGGTTCCTCCCGCAGCGGTGGGCTGAGAACAATACGGCCCTGTTGATGGAAATTTCCGGGGTCGCCGGGGTTCCGGTCGCGGCCTGGTTCATCCTCTGGTTTTACCGCAAAGCGACCACGGCCGAGCGCGCGCTCGATGGCTATACCTACCAACCCCCGAAGTCGGGACCCGACAAGGCCTGAGGCGCAGGATGACCGCTTGAGTCGCGCACCGGCGCCGCTCACACTCGGGTCATGGATACGTCCCTACCTTTATCAGCCGTCCTGCGTTGGCACGTCGATGTCGGCGTCGACGAAACGATCGGCGATGCGCCGATCGATCGATATCAGCCGGCGAAACCGGCCCTGACGCCGTCGGCGCCCGTCCCGCCCGTCCTGGCGTCTATGCCGGCGACGGCGGCGTCGTCGGCGCACCTGGCCCAGGCTTGCACGACGATCGACCAGCTCCGTGTCGCGGTCGAGGGTTACGATGGTTGCGCGTTGAAGACCTTCGCGAGCCGTACGGTATTCGCCGACGGTATGCCAACGGCCAGGGTGATGATCGTCGGCGAAGCCCCGGGCGAGGACGAGGATCGCCAGGGGAAACCGTTCGTGGGCGTCTCCGGGAGATTGCTCGACCGGATGCTTGCCTCGGTTGGCCTGACACGGGCGACCAACACCTATATCTCCAACGTCGTCTTTTGGCGGCCGCCGGGAAATCGCAAGCCGACTGCCGAAGAAGTCGCGCAGTGTCTGCCCTTCGTGCAGCGGCATATCGAACTGATCGATCCTGCCGTGTTGGTGCTGGTCGGCGGCGCCTCGGCAACCGCATTACTTGCCAACGCGCAAGGGATCACGCGCCTGCGCGGCAAATGGTTCGACTACGAAACGCCGGGCTTGTCGCGCCCGGTGCCGACCATGGCGACGTTTCATCCCGCCTATCTTCTGCGTTCGCCCCAGCAAAAGCGCCTGGCGTGGCGCGATTTGATCGCAGTCAAAGAGCGGCTCGACGCCGCGCACTAGAAATCCATAAAGGTTTAGCCATGGCTGGCATTGACGAAAGCAAACCCTTCCTCGCCATCAACATCGCGGTCTTGACGGTATCGGATACCCGTACGCTCGCAACCGACACGTCGGGCCAGATTCTGGTCGATCGCATCCAAGGCATGGGCCACAAAGTTGCCGCGCGCCTGGTGCTCACCGACGATGTGCCGAAGATCGTCTCGCAGCTCAAAGCCTGGATCGATGATCCTGCGGTCGACTGCATCATCACGACCGGCGGCACCGGTGTGACTGGCCGTGATGTGACGCCCGAAGCCTTCAAGCAGGTGTGCGAAAAGGAAATCCCCGGATTCGGCGAGCTGTTCCGTTGGATCAGCCTCAAGAGCATCGGCACTTCGACCGTTCAGTCACGCGCCACCGCGGGCGTCGCCAACGGCACCTATCTGTTCGCGTTGCCGGGATCGAACGGTGCGGTCAAGGACGGCTGGGACGAGATCCTCAAGTATCAACTCGATGTTCGTCACAAGCCCTGCAATTTCGTCGAGCTGATGCCGCGGCTCAAGGAGCACCTCTGGCCGAAAGCAAAGACCTGAGGTCGTCAACGTCGGACAGCGTCGCGGCGCGCGCGATGTGATGATTTCTCAGGTTTTTCAGAACTTGCTTCAGCGTCGTATCGGTTGACCACGTCACGCCCGCGAGGGGACGGAAAAACGAGCGTCGCCCCGAGAATCCGATCAGCCAGAACCCGCCATCTGTCGCCGGACCAATCACGACATCG
>VGEM01000250.1 GCA_016869315.1 Alphaproteobacteria bacterium
CCCGAGGTCACCAGTACCACGCCGACCTTACCCGATGACCGCGCATAACCTTCGGCGGCGTGAACCGCACCCTGCTCGTGCCGCACCAGGATGTGGCGAATGCGATTCTGTTTGAAAATTTCGTCGTAGATCGGCAGTACGGCGCCGCCCGGGTAGCCGAAAATCACCTCGACGCCCTGTTCTTCAAGGGCTTTGAGAATCAGGCGCGCCCCCAGCATGGTCTCGCCGGTGGCAGGCAACGGATCGGCACTGGCAGCTTCAGCAGCCACGGTTGGTGTGTCCCATTAAAATTTGACCCTGCGTTCTCAACTGGACAGCCACGCGAAGCGGGCCTTCCGGCGGCGCAGGGTGGGCGGAACCTAGTCGCGGCCCCGTGCCTTGGTCAATAGGTATCCGTCAATTTTATTAAATATTTCTTGTGATTTTCTTTCATTAAATTGCGTATTTATGGTTTCCTGCGCATTAAACTGATGACGGAACCACGTCGACTGCCGTTTCGCATAATGGCGGGTGGCGGCCTTGGCCGCCTCAACGGCGTGCCCCCGGCTGCTGCCGCCCAACACATGGGCGGCGAGCTCTCGTGCTCCAAGCGCCCGCATGACCGGGGCCTGATCGTCGACGCCGCGATTGAGCAAATCTGAGACCTGATCGCAGGCCCCCGCTGCCAGCATGGCATCGAAACGACGATTGCAGGCGTCGTAGAGCGGCTCGCGCTCGGGGCTCAACAGCAGCCTGAATGCATCGACCTCGACCGCCGGCCGGCGCGGCTGCGCCTGCCACCAGGTGATGGACTGGCCGGTTGTCTCCAATACCTCCCACGCCCGCGCAATGCGCTGAGGGTCATTGACGCTGAGGCGAAGTGCCGTTTCGGGATCGCGCTCGGCCAGCATGCGGTGCATGTAGGGCGCGCCCAGGCGCTCGGTCATCGACCTTGCCTCGGCGCGAATGTCGTCGGGAATGGGCGGCACGTCGGCGAGACCTTCGAGCAGAGCCATCAAGTAGAGACCTGTCCCACCGACAAGGATCGGCAGGCGACCGCCGTCATGGACGTCACTGATCTCGCGTGCGGCGATCTCCGCCCACTGCGCGGCGGATGAGGTGTCCTTCGGCCCGAGAAATCCATAGAGCCGATGTTGCACACGCGCTTCGTCAGCAGCAGTCGGCCGCGCGGTCAGAATGGAAAGGTCGCGATAGCATTGCAGGCTGTCGGCGTTGATCACGACGCCCTTGAATTTCTCGGCGAGCGCGATGGCAAATGCGGATTTGCCCGACGCCGTCGGTCCGGCAACCACCAGCACGCGCGGCGGCGCGGTGGTCATGGTCAGTCGAGAACGTGGCTGACGAGGCCGTCGGCGAGCTTCGGTTCGAACCAGGTCGACTTGGGCGGCATGACCTGTTTGGCATCGGCGACCGCCATCAACTGATCCATCCGGGTCGGATGCAACGACAGCGCAAGCTTCATCTCGCCCGAATTCACGCGCGCTTCCAGTTCGCCGAGTCCGCGAATACCGCCAACGAAATCGATTCGTTTGTCCCGGCGCTGATCGGCAATGCCAAGAATTGGCCCGATCAAATTGTCCTGGAGCAGGCTGACATCAAGTCGCGCAACGGGGTCATTGGTCGGTACCAATTTGGTGTCGATCTCGAGCGCGTACCAGGCGCCGCCAACGTAGAGCCCAAATGTCTGTGGCTGGCTCGGTCGGACCTGACCGTCGGCCTTGGTCACCGTGAACCGTTCGCTTACTTTGGCGAGCAAGTTTTCGATCGTTAGGCCGTTCAAATCCTTGATAACGCGGTTGTAGTCAAAGATTCGCATCTGATCGTGCGGGAAGGCGACCGCCAGAAAATACTCTGCCGACTCAGGTTGGCCTTTGCCGCGCCGTGCCGCAGCCACGCGAGACGCAGCCGCCGAGCGATGATGCCCGTCGGCAATGTAGAGTGCCGTCATGGCGTCGAAGATCGCCGTGATCCGCGACATCGATGCGGCATCGGTCAGCGACCAAATGGTGTGCTCGACGCCGTGCTCGCCGGTCACGTGATAGTCGGGCGCGCTACGAGCCGCGGTAGAGGCGATCGACTGCAATTCGGCGTGTGCCGGATAAGCCACCAGGACCGGCCCCGTCTCGGCGTTCAGCGCCTCGACCTGCCGGACACGATCGTCCTCCTTGTCGGGCCGGGTGAATTCGTGTTTGCGGATCCGGTTGACATCGTACGCGGCAACCGACGCGCCGACAACAAAACCGGTCTGGGTGTGGGCGCCCATCTTCATGCGATAGACGTAATAACGCTCGGCCGGATCGCGAACGAGCACGCCGGTCCTGATCATGGCGGCAAAATTTTCGGCGCCCTTGGCATAGACCTCGGAGGCATAAACATCGGTGCCCTCCGGCAGGTCGATCTCGGGCTTCGAGATGTGGAGAAAACTGAAGGGCTTGCCACTTACTTTGGCGCGCGCTTCGTCAGAGTTGAGCACATCGTATGGCGGCGCTGCGACATCCTGAGCGCGCGCCGGTGTCGGCCTCAAGCCACGAATTGGCCGCACCAGGGTTGCCATCGCTTTTCTCCGTCACACGTCGAATCGGGCCGGCTGTGTATCCGGTCATGGTCCCCCTCGCAACGCCGGGTAACGACCAATGGCAGTCGGAATCAATATTTAGTGGTCGGATCAAAGCGCGGGATACCTGCTGCGCGGTCGACGACGTAGCACGCCAGCCATGCGCTTCCGCCATGGATTCCAGGGAGTTATTCACATACTTTCCGAAAAATTAACGAGCGCATGAGACGCTCGGACCTAGGCTTTGAGGGACGCGATGGGACGAGAACCTTGGTACAAGCGGTTCGCCGCTTGGCGCCGCCGCCAGTCATGGTGGCCGACAAAAGTCATCAGTGAACGGCACACCGACGCGCCGTATCTGGAGCGCATTTCGCTCATCAAGATTCCCGGCCTTTTTCAGATCGCGATCCATCGTTTCTGGAAATCCGACGACGACGGCGGATTGCACGACCATCCCTGGCTCTTTTGGGGCTCGTACATTCTCGAAGGCGGCTACTCGGAACATCAGCCTGACGGCAGCCGTGTGCGTCGCTCGCCTGGCGCTTTCAGACTTCGCAATGCCTGGACGCGCCATCGGGTTGAGCTGCCATATGAGGGCGCCGAAGTATGGACGCTGTTCATCATGGGCCCGAAGATTCGCGCCTGGGGCTTTATCCCGGACGACACCAAGCGCTGGATGCACTGGAAGCCGTACCTCGCGATGCGCGCTGCCCAAGGTCGCGCGCTCGCCGAAACCAAAACTGCCGAACAGCCCGCGCCGCAGGCCCTCGCCGCCTGATTTTTCCACTGCCGCTTCAATTGCGTTGGGCTAACCTGAAGGCGTTCACTTCAGGGAGGCGACCATGAGCATGCGTGTTCTCGCGATCATCGCGCTTGCGAGTCTGGCGGCAGCCGCGGCGGCGCAAACGGCCAATCCCAACATTCCGCAAATTCCGCCATCGCCGGCCAAAGGGCCAATGACTTTCTTCCTGACCAGTGTTGGACCCGGAAAAGGCGCCGACCTCGGCGGACTCGCGGGCGCGGACGCTCATTGTCAGAAGCTTGCCGAATCTGTCGGCGCCAATGGATACATGTGGCGGGCCTATCTCAGCACCCAGGCGGCGGACGGCAAACCCGCAGTCAACGCACGTGATCGCATTGGACTGGGTCCGTGGCACAACCAGCGCGGCGATCGCATCGCGCCAAATCTTGCTGAGCTGCACGGCGATACGTTGGAGCTCGCGCGCAACGGCAATCTCGTCAATCGCGCAACGGCGCTCACCGAAAAAGGCGAAATGATCGGCGGCGAATTCGAAAGGCCCAATCAGCACGACATTCTGACGGGCTCAAAAACAGATGGCACGGCCTACACCGATACACTGGAGCGCAAGTGCAAGAATTGGACGTCGTCGAGCCCCGACGGCAGCGCCCAGGTCGGACACCATGATCGGGTCAGCCGCATCACCAGCGCCTCGTGGAATTCAGCGCACCCCAGCCGCGGCTGCAGTCAGGAAAATCTGATCGCGACCGGCGGCAACGGCCTTTTCTATTGCTTCGCGGCGGGACCGAGGTAGTTGGCTGCTCAACCCTTTGCGAGCCCAGCAAATCGCGTTGTCGTGTCGCCGTGAAACGAGGCTGGGCCGACGTGGGTGAGCTGGCTCCTCAGATCGAGCCACAGCTCGCCGCCGATCTGCCGCCAACGACGGCAGAACGAGTAGTCTTCACTAAGATACTTCCCAGTGCCGGGATCGATAATGCAATCGAATAGCGCGTAGAGATTCTGATCGGTTTTCGATGTCTTGAGATTGGAATCGATCGTCGAGAATCTGAGTTCGGGGAAGGCCTTGAACAACCGCTCGATGGCCGAGCGCTTGATCAGCATGAAGCCTGTGCCGGCATAGTCGGCGCTGACAAAACCGTCACGGATCCGCCGCTCTGCCACCGCGCTGGGTGTGCCGACATAGATCAGTCCCGCTTCGTCGATCGGCTCGCCACGTGAGCGATAGCGCTCGAAGTTGGTCCAATCTAACTGCTTGGCCGGATACATTGCGGCCGCCACCTCGGCATCAAATGCAAGCAAACGTGCCACCTGCTCTGGTTTGAATCCGATATCGGCGTCGATGAACAATAGATGCGTCGCCAACGGCTGATCCATGAACGCCGCCACCACCAGGCTGCGGGCGCGCGTGATCAGGGCATCGCCGGAAACAAACGCAGTGTTAATCGCCATGTCCATCGTTGGGGCAAGACGATGGAGTTCAAGCAACGCCGACGCATACGTCGCTGTCAGTAAACCGCCGAAGCACGGCGTGCCGACGACCAGATTGACCTTCGCCACCGACCCCTCCCGGGCCTTACGCGGTTTCGTAGTTGTCCTGCACGAACCTGTTGAGCAGCCGCACGCCGAACCCAGTCGCGCCAGGCGCAGCGAGGGCCGTGCCTTTTTCGTTCCACACCGTGCCTGCAATATCGAGGTGCGCCCAGGGCGTATCCTTGATGAACCGCTTAAGGAATTGAGCCGCGGTGATCGAACCGGCGCGACCACCGCCGATATTTTTCATGTCGGCGATCAGGCTTTTCAGTTCCTTGTCGTACTCCTCGCCCATCGGCAGGCGCCACAACCGCTCGCCGGTGTCCTGACCCGCCTTGAACAGGCGATTGGCGAGGTCATCGTCGTTGGTGAACATACCGGCATAGTGTTCCGACAGCGTTTGAATGATGGCGCCCGTCAGCGTCGCGAGATCGACAATTGCCCGCGGCTGGTATTTCTGCTGCGCATAAGTCAGCACGTCACACAGCACAAGGCGGCCCTCAGCGTCGGTGTTCTGCACCTCGATGGTTTGACCCGACATCGATGTCACGACGTCGCCAGGCCTTTGCGCTTTTGCGTCCGGCATGTTCTCGACCAGGCCGCAGAAGCCAATCACGTTTGCTTTGGCCTTGCGCTTTGCCAGCGTCAGCATCGCGCCGGCCACCGCGCCGGCGCCCGCCATGTCCCACTTCATGTCCCACATGCCGCCCGGCTGCTTGAGGCTGATCCCACCGGTGTCAAAGCAGACGCCCTTACCGATCAGCGCGAGCGGCTTGAGCGATTTATCAGAGGCGCCGTCCCACTTGAGAACGAGAAGCTTGGACTCGCGCATCGAGCCCTGCCCGACGCCGAGCAAGGCGCCCATTCCCAGCTTCTTCATTTCTTTCTCGCCCAGGACATCCATCTCGATGCCGAGCGACTTCAGTTCCTTGCAGCGGTCGACGAATGCCTCCGGGTAAATGACGTTGGCCGGTTCAGTCACAAGATCCCGCGTGAAGGCAACGCCGGCCGCGAGCGCGGCCAGCGGCTGGTGCACGCGCCGCGCTTCTTCCCAGGGATCGCAGAGCACGGACAGCGCCTTCAATTTGGGTGTCGTGTCTTT
>VGEM01000251.1 GCA_016869315.1 Alphaproteobacteria bacterium
AATCGATCGACGCTGCGCCTGTGAACCGGCTTTCTCTGGCCGAGACCCTGCGACGGATCGAGGGAGCCACAGTCACTCAACTTCGCCCCGCGCGGCAAAGTCCACACCGCGTCAATCCAGTCTATCCGCGACCGCTGCGCGACTACCTCGGCGAAGGTCCGGAACCGGGAGAGTGGCGCCAAGTTGCCGGCGGTGTCGAGGTGATCGATGTGCCGATACCGGTGGATGATCGCCGGGTTCGCATTCTCCGCGTCCAACCCGGGCAACGCCTGCCCCGACATGGTCATAGTGGCGACGAAGTCACCATGGTGCTCGCGGGCGGATACCGCACCCGCGAGGCCGCCTATCGGCGCGGAGACGTGGAGAGCGCCGATGCCTCGACCATCCATCAACCGGTGGCTGAGCCTGGCGAACCGTGCATCTGCGTCACCGTGACCCGCGGGCCCATTATTCCAACCGTGGCTTTGTCGCGGCTGTTCCAAAAGGTATCGAGAATCTGGTCATGAACGCCGTCATCCTCGCCTTTGCGTCGCGACCGCGCGTCGTCATATCGGCCTTGATCATGCTGCTGATCGCCGGGATCGGCGCCTATCGATCGATGCCGCGCGAGGCAATGCCGACGGTTCCTGTTCCCTTGGTCCTGGTGAACATCGTCCTTGAGGGAGTCTCTCCGGTCGATGCGGAGCGCCTGCTGATCCGGCCGATGGAGGAGCAATTCCAGAGCCTGGAGGGAGTCAAGGAGATGCGCGCGACGGGCTTCGAGGGCGGCGCGAGCATGGTGATCGAATTCGACACCACGATCGATACCGACGCGGCGCTCGACGATGTCCGTGCGGCAATGGATCGCGTTCAGCCGAAGCTGCCGTTGGAAATCAGGCCGCCGCTTGTGCGCGAACTCGACTTCACCCAACGACCGGTCCTGACTGTGTCGCTCGCAGCCGACCTGCCTGAGCGCACGCTATTAAAGCTCGCCCGCGACCTCCGCGACAAGGTGGTGACATTGCCGGCGGCGCTCGACGCCTCCATTTCGGGCGTCCGCGAAGAACAGGTCGAGATCGTGATCGACCCGCTGAAGGCCGCCAATACCGGCCTCAGCCAAGACGACCTATTGCGCGCCGTGAGCCGGTCGAACCGTCTGGTCGCTGCCGGCGCGCTCGATACCGGTCATGGCCGGTTCGCGGTTTCGGTGCCGGGCCTGTTCGAAGATCTTGCGGACATCACCGATCTTCCGATCAAGAGCACCGCCAACGCCGTGGTCAAACTCAAGGACGTGGCCGAGGTCCGCCGCACGTTCAAGGATCGGACGTCCTTTGTGCGGGTCAACGGCAAGCCGGCCGTCTCGGTCGATATCACGCGCCGCGCCGATGCCAATGTGGTCGAATTGTCGAAGGCGGTGAATGGATTGGTGGCGACGATGCGCGCCGACTGGCCGGATCAGGTCCAGATCAATTTGCCCGTCGACGATTCGAAGTCGATCCTGGAGCGCGTCAACAGCCTGGTCAACGGCGTGATCGCCTCTGTCTTTATCGTCATGGCGGTATGCATCGCGATCCTCGGCATTCGCAATGGGCTGATTGTCGGCGTCGCCATTCCGGGCTCGTTTCTCATGGGTCTCCTGGCGATGTCGATTTGGGGGATCACGCTCAACGTGATGGCGCTGTTCGGCCTGATCATCGCCGTCGGCATGCTGGTCGATGGCGCGATTATCGTCGTCGACGCCGCCGACAAGTATATGGCGGAGGGCATGGGCGCCGATGCCGCTTACGCCAAGGCCGCCCAGCGCATGGCGTGGCCGATTATCACCACCACCCTCACGACGATTGCGGCGTTTTTGCCCCTGATGCTGTGGCCCGGCCTGACCGGGAAGTTCTTCAGTTACCTGCCGATTTCGGTGATTTCGGTGCTGACGGCATCGCTCGCCATGGCGCTTCTGTTCATCCCCGCGATCGGCGCGCGTTTCGCACGACGCGAGTCCCGGACGGAGCCGATAGCCGCCGTCACGCGTACGCCGGCGATCGCGGCCGCCGATTCGGCCACGCTGACAGAGCACTATGCACCGAAGTTTTCTCGTTACTTTCGCGATCAGGGCGCCAGCGCCGTGGAGGCCGACCGGCTTGCCGCTGAAGGCGTGGCCCGAATGCTGGCCCTTCAGCCGGAGGAACGAAGCGAGGGCGGTATGTTCGCCATCGCGCGCGCGCTCCGAATGTTGTCGCTGCGTGGACATGTCAGGCCCGAGGCCGACCCCACCGACCCGGCGTTCGTTGCCGGCGATGGGGTAGAGCATGTTGCCGCCGCAGTACGGCCGGCACGGCCAGGCCACGAATTACCGCTGACCGACGATGCATTGACGCGGTGGTATGCCCGCGTTTTGTCGCGCGCCCTGGATCATCCCGGAAAGGTTCTGGCGGCAACCTTCGTCCTTCTGTTCGTCGTCGTCGTTGCTTACGTCCGTACCGGCACCGGGATCGTGTTCTTTCCGCCGCAGGAGCCCGACCGGGCCGAGATCACGGTTCGCGCTCGCGGAAATCTGTCGATCGACGAGCAAGACGTCTTGCTGCGCGAGGTCGAACAACGTGCACTGGGCGTTAACGGAGTCGAGGCGATCTATGCGCGCACCGGGCGCCCGGCGGGTTCAGGCGACGCGGCGGCCGATCTGATCGGCAAGCTGGCAATCCGCCTGTTACCGTGGGACGAGCGCCGCGGCGCCGACGCCATTATGGGAGAGATCGGCGAGCGGATCGCCGGACTCCCCGGCATCGAAACGACCATCGAACGGATCGGATCGGGGCCGCCGCGACCGGGGCCGGCGATTCAAATCGAGCTGGTATCGATCGATCGCGTCAAACTCACTGAAGCGGTGGTGGCGCTCCGCGGGGAAATGGCGCGTATCGGCGGCTTCATCAACGTCGAAGACAGCCGGCCGCTGCCGGGCATCGAGTGGCAGCTCCAGATCGACCGGGAAGAAGCCGCGCGGGCCAATGCCGACACCACCCTCATCGGCCAGGCAATTCAACTGGTCACCAAGGGGCTTAAGCTCGGCTCTTACCGCCCGGACGATTCGACCGAGGAGGTCGACATCGTCGTTCGCTACCCCGAGGAACAGCGCTCGATCCGAACCCTCGATGACGTGAGAATCGAAACGCCCCGGGGCCTGATTCCACTCTCGAACTTCGTCAAACGTGTCCCCGAGCAGCAGGCTGGAGAAGTCACCCGCGTCGACGGCGCGCGCGTGATGACAATCAAGGCCGACGTCGGGCCCGGCCGGTTCGCGGGGGCACAGGTTGGCCGTATCAAAGGCTGGCTGGCCACAGGCGAGATCGGGTCAGGAGTCGAGGTCCGATTCAAGGGGGAGCAGCGCGACACCGAAGAATCCGGCGGCTTCCTCGGCAAGGCGATGTTGCTGGCGTTGTTCCTGATCGCCGTCATCATGCTGATCGAGTTCGACAGCTTCTACCACGTGTTCCTGGTGTTGAGCGCCGCGGTGCTGTCGACCATCGGCGTGTTCCTCGGCTTGCTCATTTTCCAGCAGCCGTTCAGCGTGGTGATGACGGGAATCGGCGTCGTGGCGCTGGCTGGCGTCGTGGTTGGCAACAATATTGTCCTGATCGACGCCTATGTACGCAATCTCAAGACCGCGTTCACGGTCAGGGAAGCCGCCTATTACACCGGTGTCGAGAGGTTTCGGCCGGTGCTTCTCACCAGCGGCACTGCGATTGTCGGCCTGATTCCGACGGCGCTCGGGATCGACATCGACTTCATCAATCGCGAGATTCTGATTGGCGCACCGCAGGGCCAATGGTGGGCCTACCTTGCCCAGGCGATTTGCTATGGATTGATTTTCGCCAAAGGGCTGACGCTGATCGTCACGCCATGCGCGCTTCTGGCGCGCGAAAACGTCGCAGCGTGGTGGCAACAAACGACGACGCGGTTGACGAGGGCTCGAGCAACCGAGGCCCTGCCGGCGGGCCCGTACGAAAATGCGCGGGACGTCGAAGTTCGTCAGGCGGCCGAATAGTTCATCGCACCGCGGCGGCCATCACCGCCCGGACGGCATCCGCCATGACCCCAAGCTGGTCGCCCGTTAACGTTGGATGCACCGGCAGAAGGGCGCTGCGTTCGTCCACCCACGCCGCGTTTGGCAGCGGTTGCGGCGGGGCAAAGCCACGATCTGAAAACGCACGCTCGCGCGAGATGTCGGGGCAGGCGCCGACGCGCGCCGGGACACCGCGCGCGTCGAGTTCGGAGAGGACGCGATTGCGCGTCCAGGACGCCTTGAGCGCGGCGGGTTCGATCATGAATGCGTACTTGTAGTAGGCGTGGCCGACGTCTGCCGGTGGGTCGAGCACGGTAACGCCGCTGAGATTGCGAAGCCGTTCCGACAGCAGCGCGGCATTGGCGCGGCGGCGCCCAACCCAAGCCGATAACTTGGCAAGCTGTGCGAGACCGATTGCCGCCTGGGATTCGGTCATGCGGCCATTGCTGCCGAAGTCAGCCGCCAGCCAGCGAAATCCGTCGTTGGGATCGGGCTGATGGGCGCTGTCATAGTCCCAGCCGTGCTCTCGAAACGCCCACATTCGCTTGTGTACGGGGCCATCACCGGTGACGACCATGCCCCCCTCGCCGCCGGTCGAGATGATCTTGTCCTGGCAGAACGAGAAGCAGCCGACATCGCCTATGGCCCCCGTCGGTTGACCGCGGGTGGTTGCGCCGTGGGACTGCGCGCAGTCTTCGATAACCTTCACGTTGCGCGCGCGTGCCAGCGCCATCAAAGGCGCCATGTCGACCGGCCAGCCGCCGAGATGCACCGGGATGACGGCCTTGGTCGCCGGGGTCATGACTCGCTCGACGGTCTCGGCCGTGAGGTTGTGCGACAGGCGATCGATGTCGGCGACGACGGGACGAGCGCCGGCCCGCACGACAGCGGCGGCGGTCGCAATGAATGTTCGCGCTGGGACAATCACCTCATCCCCTGGGCCGAGGCCAAGTCCGAGGACTGCAAGTTCAAGCGCAACCGTGCCGTTGGCGACGGCAAGTCCGTGCCCAAGGCCAAGCGAGCGGGCATAGGCGGCTTCGAACTCGCGCCCCAAGGGCCCGGTGCGATAGTTGACCTTTCCTGACCGCAAGACCGCGGCGGCCGCAGCGACCTCGTCCTCGGCATAGTGTGGCCACGGGGCCAATGTGATCGGATCGGACATGATCTAGGTGTATCCCAGTTCAGCGCCCGATCAAACCCAGCGTCTTGAAGATGAGGGAAATGTCATCGGCGAAACTGGCGGTGCGGACGTAGTCGGCATAGAGAGCGACTTTCTCCGGAAGAATCACCTCACGATATGCCGCTTCAGGATCGGCGTAGCGGGCGAGAATTTCGCCCTCGTTGCGGAATTTGATCGACGCCGGATCGGTGATGCCCGGCCGGACGGACAGGATCAGTTCGCGCTCGCTCGCGGGCCACAGGGCCACGTAATGCGCGACCTCGGGCCGGGGCCCGACCAGGCTCATATCGCCGAGCATGACATTGATCAGCTGCGGCAACTCATCAAGTTTGAAGCGTCTCAACCAGCGCCCGACGTGCGTGACGCGGGGATCGTCCGCCACCGTGATCATCGGTCCGCCGGCGATGGCTTCACGCATGGTTCGAAACTTGAAGATGCGGAATGCGTGACCGCTTCGGCCAATTCTCTCTTGCCGAAAGAATACTGGCCCCGAAGACGACAACTTGATCGCCGCCGCGGCGACCACAAACAGCGGCCACAGAATCGCCAGGGCCAGGCCGGCGGAAAGAAAATCGAAGATCCGCTTGGCCATGGCGGCCCGGTTCAGGTCAAGATTTTCCGGACGGTATCGAAAACACGCGCCTCATCGGCAGGCGTCATGCGCGTGTAGAGCGGCAGGCTGACTATGCCTCGGAACGCGCGCTCGGCATGGGGGTAGTTGCCGGG
>VGEM01000252.1 GCA_016869315.1 Alphaproteobacteria bacterium
GTTATTGGCGAGATCGGCGTCCACCAGCGTGTCGAGGAACCACGCGGCGCCCACGCGCCAGTCGATTCTCAAATGTTTGGTCAGGAACGAGGCCGCGATCATCCTGACGCGATTATGCATCCAGCCGGTCGTCCACAGTTCGCGCATCCCGGCATCGACGATCGGGTATCCGGTGCGACCGCGCTGCCAGGCGCGCACATGCTCAGCGTTCGTAGACCACGGAAACCGTTCGAATGCCTGTCTGAAGGGGCGCGACGCCAGATCTGGAAAGTGAAACAGCAGGTGCGCCGAGAATTCGCGCCACACCAGTTGTCGCAAGAATCCATCGCGCCCCGCCCCCGGCCGATGGGCGGCGATCGTGTTCCAAAGCCGCCGCGCGCTGATCTCGCCGAAGGCGAGATGCGGCGACAGCCGAGACGTGCCGCGTTTGTCCGGACGGTCGCGCGACGATGCATATGGTTCCATCGCCTCGTCAATGAAATCGAGCAATGCCCGCCGCGCCGACTCCTCTCCCGGAACCCATGCGGTCTCGAATCCGGCCGCCCAGTTGGGCTTCTTCGGCACCAGGTACCAATCTTTGAGCGACTCCGACGCGAGCGGCGACTCACACCACCTCATCGCTCCCGGAGACGGAATCACCTTGGCGAATGGCGCCCGCGACATCAGCGCGGCGAAAAAAGGCGTGAACACTTTGAACGGTGTGCCGAGGGCCGTCGCAATCGTCCATGGCTCGGCCAATAGTCCGCCTGGGTGACTGACCACCTCTATACCTGACGCCGTGAGCTTCGACTTGAGCGCCTTGTCGTGCGCTACTGCCGAGGGCTCATAGCGGCGATTCCAATGGACTGCGCCAGCCCCAACTTCTCGAACGACATGCTCGACGACGGCCGTTTCGTCCCCGCGGCGCAGCACCAGCCGGCCGCCGATCGACCGATTGAACGCCGTGAGAGAGTGATGCAGCCACCACCGGGCGGCGCTTCCAGGTGCCGTCGCCGGGTCCAAAACGTAAAGCAACACCAGGGGTCGCGCGGCGGTTGTGGCAAACGCCAAAGCGGGATTGTCGTCAAGGCGGAGATCGCGGCGAAGCAATACGACGACGGGGGTTGTCATGTGGCTTTTACGGGCGGTCGCGGAAAGCGGATGACAGCGTGAAATTCTAAAAGCGACAATGCCTAAGCCGATCTGCTATTCCCCGGTGACAGGCCATTTTATTTACGAGAAACCGACACCATGGACGACGCTCGCAACTACCTCGACACCACGCGCGATGTGTACCGCGAAGCGGCGCTGACGCCGCAAACGGGGCTGTGCTGCACCATCAGCCCGGTGTGGCGCCTGCCGGATCTCGATGTTCCAAAGCGCATGCTCGAGATGAATTACGGCTGCGGCAGCACGGTCAATCCGCGCGATCTCGTCGGCGACCCCACCGTGCTCTATGTCGGCGTGGGCGGCGGTCTCGAACTGCTGCAATTCGCCTATTTCTGCCGGCGGCCAGGATCGGTGATCGGCGTCGACGCCGTCGCCGAAATGTTGACGGCGTGCGAACAAAACCTGCGGACGGCCGAAACGCAAAACGCCTGGTTCAGGTCCGACTTCGTGTCGCTGCGCGCCGGCGATGCACTGATGCTGCCCGTGGCGGACGGTACGATCGATGTCGCGGCGCAGAATTGCCTGTTCAACATTTTTCGCGAGACGGATTTGAAGCGCGCACTCACCGAGATGTACCGCGTGTTGAAACCACATGGCCGACTGATTCTGTCCGATCCAGTGTGCGACATGGCGATGCCGGCGACCTTGCGTGACGACCCGCGGCTTCGCGCGCTTTGCCTGTCGGGCGCGATTCCGCTCGGGGATTACGTCAAACTTCTCACCGGCATCGGATTTGGCACCGTCGAGGTCCGCGCCCGCCGGCCCTATCGCGTGCTGTCGCCGTGCCACTATGCGACCGAGAGCCTGATCGTCATCGACAGCGTCGAAATCTGCGCCATCAAGGACCCGATGCCCGCCGACGGGCCGTGCGTGTTCACCGGCCGGACGGCGATTTATCACGGTGGCGACGAGACGTTCGACGACCGCAAGGGCCATGTCCTGGTCCAGAACCAGCCGTTGTCGGTTTGCGACAAGACGGCGACCGCCCTGGCAGCCCTCGGGCGGAATGACATCTATGTGTCGGCGTCGACGTATTTCTATGACGGCGGTGGCTGCTGCTGATCATTAAGGCTACTTTCTATATATATTATAATGGGTTAGGCGACGGCTAGACGTTTGAAACGGGGATTCCTATCTTATGGAGCAGGAACCAGCGGGCCCGCCCCATGGATAGCAAAGAAGCCAAGTTCAAGATCGGACAGGTCGTCAAACACCGCCTCTTTCCGTTTCGCGGCGTCGTGTTCGACGTCGACCCGGAGTTCAACAACACCGAGGAATGGTGGATGTCGATCCCGGAGGAAGTGCGTCCGCGCAAGGACCAGCCGTTCTACCACCTGCTCGCCGAGAACGATCAGACCACCTACGTCGCCTATGTCTCGCAGCAGAACCTGCTGGTGGACGAGTCGGGCGAACCGATCCGGCACCCGGAAGTGAACTCGTATTTCAGCGAGTTCAAGGGCGATCACTACAAGTTCCATCGCCGCCACGCGAACTGATCAGACTCCGATTGAAATTGCCTTAGGTTAGCGGCCTCTCAAGAAATTATTTCAACTCCAGCCTCAACAAGGAACGCACATGGCGATCAAGCAAGGCGACAAGATGCCCGAAGGCAAGTTTCGGGTGATGACGGCAACCGGCGCGGCCGAGCTTTCGACCGACGACCTGTTCAAGGGCAAGAAGGTGGCACTGTTCTCGGTGCCGGGCGCTTTCACCCCGACCTGCTCGAACCAGCACCTGCCGAGCTACCTCAAGAATTATGACCAGATCCGGGCCAAAGGCTTCGACACCATCGCCTGCATGGCGGTGAACGATGCGTTCGTGATGGATGCCTGGGGCAAGGAACGTGGCGTTGGCGACAAGATCAAGATGCTGGCCGACGGCAATGGCGAGTACACCAAGAAGCTTGGGCTTGAACTCGACGGTTCGAAGTTCGGCCTCGGCATGCGCGGCAAGCGCTTTTCGATGGTCGTTAACAACGGCACCGTCGAGACCTTGAATGTCGACGAAGGCAAGTACGAGCTGACCAGCGCCGAGAACACCTGCGCGATCCGCTAGATCGCCGCTCAATCGATCTGCAAACGCCCGGGTTTCACGACCCGGGCGTTTTTGCTTGAGCTTGCTTGCGCCGGATGAATTCGATCAGCGCCTCGCCGACGTCGGCCGCGAAGCGCGCATGATCGTCGAGCGTGGCGACGATTTCCTGACACGTCGCGCCGAACTCTGCGCGCTGAGCGCCATTGTCGATCAAGCGCTCGACACGCCGGACCAGCGCGTCAGCGTCGCCGTGCGGCAGCGCCAGGTCCTCGCGTCCGACTACGCGAAATGCCGGTGACCAATCGAGCTGATGGAACTGGCGCAGGTAGTTCGAGCGGAACGACACACAAGGTTTCGCAATCCGCATCGCCCAGAAGATGATGAAGGCGCCGCCGGCGGGAAACGTATCGACAACGATGTCGGCGAGCGGCAACACATTCCAAACAAAGTCTGCGCGCCACGGCACATATCGGATGTGCGCCGCCACATCGGGCGAAATGGCGATATTGGCTTTCTTGGGGTAATCGGCCTCCACGCCGCACATCATCCAGACGGTATTTGGCCGTGACCGCAGTACCCGCTCGACCGACCGCCATAGCTCGGGATTGCTGAACTTGTAGTCGCGCCCCGCAGTCATGACGATGATGGCATCGTCGGCAATGCCAAGGGCAGCGCGGGTCAGCGGTTTGCCCTCGGAGGCAGGCGGCATCAGCGACTGAAAATCAATCGCCGAGCGCAGGAAGATGCTGGTCGCCAGCGATTCCATCTGACTGTGCGTGTCGGTTGCCAGCGTGCCGTCGAGATGACGCATGCTGTAACCCTTGGGGTTGCCGTGAATGGCGCCGACAACCACAGCCGCGGGCCGCAACAGGGCCAGCACGTGATAGTCGCCAACCAAGAGGTTGAACACCAACACATCCAACCGATCGAGCTCCAGCATCTTGTGAGTGGCGAGCACCTTGGGCAGCCCAATCCCCGGCATGCCGTAGCGGAACGTGCATCCCCAGGATTCGAAGTCCTTGACCCAGGACGCATACTTGGCGTTGGCTTGATGCAGCGTATCGGCCGTCAGGTAGGAATAAACGAACACCTCAAACCGCGATCGATCGTGATGCTTGAGAAAGCCGAGCGCGGCCCGGACCAGCGCGCTTTCCTCGACGCTGTCGCCTGCCAGCATGACGCCAACCCTGATCTTCCGTCCCGACAGCACGTCGGCCGCCAACGCGGGTCCGCGACTGTCGAAAGTCACTTCCATCGCCCAGGATATCAGCCGGTCGGCGTGAGGCTCGGGCTTCAACGTCGCGAGCGATGGCCAGCGTCCGATGAAGCCATTGAAACTCGCGAACAGCTCATAAACGATCCCGGTCTCGCGCGCCTCGGCGGCCATGACGATGGATTCGCGCACGACGTCGACCAGCTCCTCGAGCCGGTTATGAGTTAACAAGAGGTTATAAAGGAAATTGAACACTTCGACGTTGAAGGGCCCGATGTCGAAGGCGCGCCGGCCGAGGCTGTGCGCCATCTGCCAATCGCCAGCCGCAAGATACGCTTCGGCGAAACGCAAGTTTGCAACCTGCCGGTCGGCGTTGGCCGGCGCCATCAGAAACGGAACGATCTCGCTCTGATCGACCTTTTCGCGTTTGGCGATGCGCCGGGCCACGGCCTCGCGGGAGGCGGTATCGGTCATCGTTCGCGCCTCAACGCAGGGGTTCCGACACTTTACGGCGAATCAAGGCATCGATCTCGCGTTCAAGCGCCCTGGTCGCCGACGGCCAGGAGGCGCGGCTCTTGAGAATATCGCGTAATTCGGTCCCAAAACGCGCGCGTTCAGCGGGATCGTCGAGCAGCGCGAGGATTCGCGCCTGCATCGCGGCGTGATCGCCAAACGGGATTGCGAGGTCGATGCGGTCGAGGACTTCGAAGCAGGGGCTCCAGTGCCGGTTATTGAACGGTCGGAAGTAATCCGACGTGAACGACAGGCAAGGCTTGGCAAGCGACATTGCCTCATAGAGCGCCTGGCCGCCGCCGGCCGGGAACGTATCGACCACCAGGTCGGCAAGCGGCAAGATTCCATCGACGAAATCGGCACGCCAGCCGAGCGGCATGATCCTGCCCTCGGCGTCTTTAGCATGCCTCGCGATCCAAGGTGCCGCGTCCTCACGCGAAATCCCGGACAACACCCAGACCGCGAGCGGTCGCGCGGCGAGAACGCGGGCGATAAGATCCCAGAAGGCAGCGGATTGAAACTTGTAGGACTGCCCACCGCTCACGATCACAGACGCGCCGTGAGGGATGCCAAGGCCGGCGCGGGTCGGCGGGTTTGGCAATGGCGGATTGTTGGCCAGCAGCTCGAAATCGTAAATGCCGCCGAGTAACGCGCTATCGGACATCGCCTCCATCTGGCCGTGATGCTGAAAGACAATACTGGTGTCGAGATGGGGCGCGGTATAACCGCGCGGGTTGCCGCAGTTCACGGCCAACGACAACGGCGCCGGCCGCATCGCTGAGAAGATGTAGTGATCGAGGATCAGGATATTGAAAATCGCGACATCGATCCCATCGGCAATCATGCGGGCGCGGAGCCGCACCAACAGATCAACGCCGTCGCCATCGGGCGTTTCAACGAGTGTCCCGCCAAGCTCTCGAATCTGCTCGATCCATCGGTCAAATGTCGGGTTCTGCCGACGGACGGCGTTTGCCGAACGCACGGTATAAGCGCGAAAGTCGAATCGGTGGCGGTCGTGGCTACG
>VGEM01000253.1 GCA_016869315.1 Alphaproteobacteria bacterium
TGGCCGATATTTTCTCTCCGGGGTGATCTTCGGACCCACCGGCGACATCGTGCTCAATTATCGCAAGCACTATGACCTCACGACCAAGACCCGGCCCGCCGATGTCTGGACGGAATGGCTCGACAAGATGGGCCCGGAAGCGGTCTTTCCCGTCGCCGACACCGAAATCGGGCGGCTCGCCTCTATCGTGGCACTCGACGTCAACTGGCCGGAGATGGCGCGCGGCTTTGTCTTCGGTGGCGCCGAAGTGCTGCTCAACCCCACGGCCTCGCTGCTGCCGCCGGCTTCGTCCCCGCCCGACATCCGCACCCAAATTCGCCGCGTGCGCGCCTTCGAGAACATGGCCTATGTGTTGCTGTCGAATCTGGGGCCGGTGGGCGAAGACGAAAGTGCGCCCGTGCCGCCGAGCGGCGTGCCCTCGGAGATTGTTGATTACTTGGGTCAACCGCTGGCGGCCGCACCCGACGGCGGCGAGGGTTTCGTCACCGCGAACATCGACATCGATGCTTTGCGCAAGGCGCGGACCACGCCGAATTCTCGGAACTGGCTCTCGGAAATTCAAGCGCCGCTGCATCTGGAAAGCTATCAATCGGCAAAGTTCTTCCCGATGGATTCTTTTGCGAAGGCCCCGATGCAAAGCCCCAAGGACTATGACCCGATCAAGGCCCAAGTCATTGCCGACTTGGTCGCGCGGGGCATTATCAAGGTGCCGGGCGCCTGACCGCTGACGGACAATGACGACGATGCCGCCGCGCCGGACGCTGTGGCTACGCCATTACGCTGTCCGGTAGGGCAGGAACCGGGTTGTTCTGTCGTCAGTCAGAGGCAAATCAGCCGCCTGTCTGTGAAAAGTCGGATAGCCGGCGGATCACCCGGACCTGCTGGATCTACGAGAAATCTCTTTGACCCCAACGGGTTCGGGGTTGTCGCAGCGCCCGCCCTATGGGCGCTCCATCGAGCCCCGCCGCACCTCCCTGGCATCGCTCCTGCGAACTCCGTACGCTGAGCGCTCAACAACAAGGCGTGGAAACCATGGCGACACGGCGGACGGTGATGACGGGCGGCGCGGTATTGGCGGCGGCGAGCATGACCGCGACAATGCGGCCGCGGATGACGCGCGCGGCCGAGAAATCCGACGTCGTCGTTATCGGCGGCGGCTTCTCCGGTCTCAAGGCGGCGATCCTACTCGCCGACCAGGGCGCCAAGGTCACGGTGCTGGAAGCCTCGGGCCGCGTCGGCGGCCGCGCCTTCACCGCGGATCACATCGAGGGCCACCCCGAATTCGGCGCAAGCCAGATCGGCCCCGACTACGCCCGCGTGCTCGACATGGCCGACCGGCTCGGCGTCAAGCTGGGACCGGGCGCCAACATCTTTGCGCCGTTCACCTTCTCGGTCGGGGGCGAGCTCATCCTCAAGGAGGATTGGCCCGGGTCGAAGATGAACAAGACCGTCGGCGAGGAACGCGGTGTGCTGCCGGCTGCGTTGTTCTCGTACTATCTCAAGAAGTTCATGACCTTCGCGGCTCCCGAGGATTGGCTCGAACCCAAGGCTGCGCAATTCGATGTCGCGCCCGGGCCTTATTTCAAAAGCAAAGGCGTGTCGGACGAAGCGTTGCGCCTGATGAACGACGGCCTGATCGCGCCTGACCTTTACAACGTGTCGATGCTGACGCTGATGCAGGAGGAATGGCGCAGCGCCGCAATCTTCGGCGTCACAGAGAACAAGGGCAAGGACCGCTTCGCGCAGTTCGGCGAAACCGCGCAGCACGTCGTCGGCGGCACTTCGCGCCTGCCCGAGGCGATGGCGAAGCACCTGGGTGACGTCGTGCGGCTCAACAAAATCGCGACCAGTATCGCGATGACCAGCACGAACGTCACGGTCAGCTGTCTCGACGGCACTGCGTATACCGCCGATTTGGCGATTTCTGCGATCCCCTTCCGACCGTTACGCCGCGTCACCATCGATCCGCCGCTCACCGGTGTGCAGGCCGAGGCTGTTCGCGATATGCCCTACGCCTGCAACACGCAGGTGTACCTGCGCGTCAAAGGCGCGCCCTACTGGGAGGAAGACGGCCTCGACGCCAGCTTGTGGACCGACGGGCCGATCAACGCCTTCCGCCAAAAGATCGCGTCAGACGGCAGCCGCGACATGATCCAGGCATTCTCCGTCGGGAAAAAGGGCGAACGGTTCGATCAGCTCAGCGAAAAAGACCGCGGTGAGTTAGCGCTGCGCGAGTTCGCGCGTCAACGTCCGTCGACCAAGGGCAAGGTCGAGGTGATTGGCGTGCATTCCTGGCCCAATCACATGTTCGTCGAAGGTTGCCGCCATTCCTACGGGCCCGGGCAGTGCGCGAAATTCGCCGTCGAGATGATCAAGCCGCACGGTCGTCTCCATTTCGCCGGCGAACACACCCGCCGGCTCGACGTCGGCATGGAATCGGCGATGGAGTCGGGCGAACGGGCCGCCATCGAGGTCCTGACGCGGATGGACGGTTGAGGAGATCCATCGAGGCGATGGCATCCCCTCAAGCGCCGAAAGCACCGTCGGCGTTGCGCCCGATCACCGCGCCGGCGACGGCGGCCGGTATGACCGTCGATGATATGGTGCGTAAATAGCTGGAGCGTCTCCCAGACGTCGCCACGGGATTTGGATCTCGGACTAAACTATGGTGTCACAACAGTTATTGGGATCTCGGACATGAGTGAATCACTTGTCTTCGCCGCTGTCACGGTGCTCGCGCTGACGATATCGGGCAGTATCGCCAGTGCGGCTTCAGTTTCACGCGAACCCGGAACGGTCTTCCGCGACTGTGCCGACTGTCCAGAAATGGTCGTCGTTCCACCGGGAACGTTTCAGATGGGATCGACGCATCTCGAGCAGATGCGCGACGACGAAGTGCGGCCTGAAGGTCCGGTTCGAACGGTTACGATCCCCGTTCCGTTCGCAGCCGGCCGTTTTGAAATCACGCACGCTGAATACGCGCGATTTGTCGAAGCCACGGGATATGAGCCGGCTGATAAGTGCGTTGCCTGGGCAGGCCGAACAGCCGTTGCTGGCGTTACGTGGCTCGATCCTGATCTGGGACGGCCACCGGCGGGCAATGAGCCGGCCGTGTGCGTCACGTGGCGTGATTCCAAGGCCTACGTCGCTTGGCTCGCCAATAAAACCGGGCAACCCTATCGGTTGATCTCCGAAGCGGAGTGGGAATACGCGGCCAAGGCCGGTTCTACGACGACGTGGCCCTGGGGCGAGGACGAGGCGCGAGTATGCGAGTTCGGCAACGTCTTCGATACATCGGGCCAGAAGGATTCCCGCGCGACGATGAATTCGAATGCGTCGGCAAGCGCGGTCTCCTGCGACGACGGGTTCACGCTCGTCGCGCCGGTCGGACAATTCAAGCCGAACGCGTTTGGACTGTACGACATGATCGGCAATGTCTGGGAGTGGGCCGAGGACTGCTCACCCGTGCTGTACGCGCGCGAGCCCGTCGACGGGTCGGCCTATCAGGCCGCGGGTGTCTGCGAGAAACGTGCGGTGCGCAGCGGCAGCTGGCGTACGCGCCTCAGCCGCCACCGTCCGACGTTCCGCGGCCGTGATCCCGAAGACCTTGCGTACTTCATGTTCGGATTGAGAATTGCCCGAGACCTGAACTGAGCCCAATGCCGCTGCCATTGGTCTGCGCAGATGGACACCCCTATATTGTGGACAAGAACGGCAAGGTGAATCACGGGCCGCTGACCGCGCTGACTCACAGGGCACGAGCGACCGTCGTCGGGATGGTGCCTCGACCTTAGCCCGGATCAATCCTTTTGGCCGATCACCAATCGCTTCGCGTCACACCTCAGGCCGAATCCAGGAACGCCCGCAACAGGCCGGCGATTTCGTCGGTATGCGAATCGAGAAAACCGTGGGTGTAGCCGGGCAGGTCGTGAATGCGGCCATTTTTCAGGTACGGCCGCGCGCGATCCGTATGGACCCAGAGGTCGTCCTCGGGCCGCAGCACCAGAATCGGTTGGCGGACCTGCGGCAAATACTGTGCCAGGTCGTAGGCGAACACCGCTTCGTGGCCCCAGTGCTCGCGGCGATACGAGCGCATCCACTCGACCATGATCTCGCCGAAGCGCTCCTCTGACGGCACGCCGCGCCAAAACCCCATGTTGCCGCCACCGCGCGCGCGTGCCATCTCGGTAATGGCTTGCGCGAACGTCGGCGGCGTTTCGCCGCGGTTATTCACGTCGCCGTACCAGGACTTGCGGTAGGTGTTGAGTTCCGACTCGGTAAACAGCGGCGCCGAGATCATCACCACCTTGCGGACGCGATCCGGAAAAGAGCGGGCGAGTTCGGTCGCGATGAAATCGCCGGTGTGATAGCCCATGAGATCGACCTGGGTCAGGCCGAGCCGATCCATCAGCGCAATCATCGCGCGCGCGAAGTCGGGAATGCCGACCGGTCCGGGCGGTGCGTCCGAGCCGCCATAGCCCGGCGTGTCGGGCGCCACCACGCGCCGATCGGTCCCCATGGCGGCCATAATGGACTCGTAAACCATGCCCGAGATCGGCGTGATGTGCAGGCAAACCATTGGCGTCCGAGCCGGATTGGCCGGGGCGATTTCGCGGAAGTGCATCTGGCCGTATGGCCCGTCGACGTAGGCTTTTCTGGGTTTGGCGCTCATTGCAGCCCTCGCAGTTGTTTCCAGCATCAGCGTACTCGCGAGTCCCCCCGCGATCATCGCCCGCCGCGCATGGTCCGGCGCCGGCATGTCATGGCACCGGCTTGAAGCCGCGATTGGCGGCCACAAGTTCGTAAAGTTCGCGGATATACAGGATCGGCGCCAGCGGCGCTTCGATGTAGGCCTTCAGCTTCACTTCGGACCCCGCCTCCTCGACCAGCGCCACGCCGCGCACCGAGCCGCCGATCGGGGTGGCTTCGTTCACCAGCTGTAGCGTCCACTCGAGCGCAAAGGCGACCATGTGCAGGCCGACGCCCATCGGCATGGCGAACTGCGGCGCGATTTTGACCACGCCGGCGCGCGTGCCTTGGGTGTTGCCCTTGAAGTAGGCGTCGAACTGTTGCCAGGTGGTCATGAAGTCTTTTTTTTCTTCGGGCAGGTACAATGGGGCGGCGAGATCCTTGACCCAGAAGCCGCGCATACGCCCAAAGTCGCGCGACGCCCACACCGCTTCGAGGTCCTTGAACAGTTTGACGATGCGGGGGTCGAGTGCGTCGGCCATGGGGACGTTCTCCTGGGATGCGGCGGGCGCCGCCGCCATCGGCAGCGCAGCCATCACGGTGCGGCGGTCGAGCCGGGACATGGCTTCCATGTCAGACCGGCCGCGAGCGAGTGTCCAGCGGTTTCTTCCGACGGAGTCGAAGCCGCGACGATTATCCCGGTCGGCGATACTCGCCCTTTACGCGCTGCCAGTTGACGGGGTCGGCCGGATCGCCCTGGCCCGAGAAGCGCGGCCAATCCGGATAGGGATAGACCATGGGCGGGATCATTGGCCCCGGCAGGCGGCGGGTGCGGCGCCATGCGGGTGTAATCCGAGCCATAGTCGGTTCGACGGCGCTTCACCGACGGATAGGGCTCCGGTGATCTGCTACTGAGAATTTCCTCCACGGGGAGTTAGAGTCCGGGCCTCGAAGGAGGGCGGACGGATGAAACGAATACGGTTTACGGACGAGCAGATCATCGTCGAGGCAATGCTCGTAAAATAGGCCTTCGTTGAATTTTTCCGGCTGTCGATTTTTGGCGCGGTGACCATGGGTCTCGATTCAGCGGTGAGACGGCGATTACTTGAAGCCTATCAAATCCGTTCCTATCGTTCTCGCAGCGATCAAGTAGTGGAGAGCTCCCCATAGACTTCCAAGCGTACCGACCGTCAAAATTGACCATCGGAGTGAATTGCTTCCCAACATGGGCTGGAGCATGTCGC
>VGEM01000254.1 GCA_016869315.1 Alphaproteobacteria bacterium
AGCCCTTGGTACCCGTCGCTCAAGCTGTACCGGCAGCCGTTGATGGGCGGATCGCCATGGTGGCGCGATGTGGTGGCCGAAGTCGGCCGCGACCTCAAGGCATGGATCGACCATGGCTGAGAGCGAATCGCATCACGATTTCCTCCTGAAACAAGGCCTGGAGTTCATCGCCGCGAAACAATGGGCCGAGGCCGAGGGCTCGCTCCGGGCCTTGCTATTGGGGGCGCCTCGCCACGCTGAAGGATGGCGTGGTCTCGGCATCGTTGCGGCCAATACCGACCGCTTGAACGACGCGGTCGCGCACATGACATGGGCAGCCAATATTGAGCCCGATCATCCCGCAATTGCGGCCGATCTCGGGTTGCTATTGCGGTCGTCGGGCCGACACGACTTGGCCGAGACCGCGCTCAAGAGCGCAGTATCGCTTGGGGCCCGATCTCTTGATGTGATGCTGGCGCTAGGAGCCTTATCATTGGCGCGCGGCGCGGCGATTGACGCGGTCGACTGGTACAAACGTGCTGTCGAAATTGACCAATCCTCCTTTGCCGCCTTCACCAATCTTGGCGTTGCGTTGATCGAAAGCGGTGACCCGACGACAGCAGCCGTCATCTTGTCTCGGGCTATTGATTTGAATTCTGAATCGGCCGAAGCTCGTTACAATCGAGGCATGGCACGCGAAGCCATTGGAGATTTCGGCGGTGCGGTCGAAGACTTTTCCGGTGCGGCAAGAATTGCGCCGGCCGATGGCCGCTTTGCTCAACGGGTTGGATCTGCCGCATTGCGGCTCGGTCGCCTTGCGGAAGGCTGGGCTAATTTCGAACGACGATTCTTCGACGATGGCGCCAACGCCAGGACATTCAAGAAGCGTTACCCGACCCCGCCGCCCTACTGGGAAGGCGAAAGTCTGACAGACAAGGGGATCCTGCTCTGGCGTGAGCAGGGCGTGGGAGATGAGATTCTCGCATCCGGTGTGGTCCCGGACGTGCTGGCCCGTGCAAAGTCCTGTGTCATCATCTGTAGTCGTCGAATGCAATCAGTTCTTCAGCGTTCGTTTCCAAGCGCACGAATTGTTCCATTCGGAATTCTTGAAGAGTTTACCTCGCTCGGCTGCGACTATCAGTTGCCGATCGGTAGTCTTGGGCGATTTTTCCGCACCGACTTTGCGCGATTTCCCCGCCATAGCGGGTATCTCAAAGCTGATCCGAAGAAAGTCGCACGCTATCGCGCCCACTATCAGACGCTGGCCGCCGGAAAGCGTATTATTGGTGTTTCGTGGCGCAGTGCGCACGAGAAACTGGGCGTTCTGAAGAGCGCGGAACTATCGGACTGGGGCGCGGTGCTTGGAGCATCCGGCGCATGGTTCGTAAATCTGCAGTACGGCGACTGCACGGCGGAGCTGGCGGCCGTGAAGACGGCGCTGGGGGCCGAGGTGTACCAGGACCCGACGGTGGACCCCCTCGGCGATCTCGACGACTTCTTCGCCCAGGTTGCGGCACTGGATCTGGTGATCTCGACGTCGAACACGACAGTGCACGTGGCCGGGTCGCAGAATGTGCCGACGTGGGTTGTGTTGCCGCGCGGCGGCGGGAGTTTGTGGTACTGGTTTTTGGATCGACGCGACAGCCCTTGGTACCCGTCGCTCAAGCTGTACCGGCAGCCGTTGATGGGCGGATCGCCATGGTGGCGCGATGTGGTGGCCGAAGTCGGCCGCGACCTCAAGGCATGGATCGACCATGGCTGAGAGCGTGGCGGAAGCGTTGAGCCGGGCGGTTGCTGCGCATCAGGCGGGCCGGCTGGCGGAGGCCGAGGCCGGCTACCGGACGGTGCTGGCGCGCGCCCCGGGCCAGGCTGACGCCCTCAACTTGCTCGGGGTTTTATCGGCGGGGCGGGGCGATCATGCGGCGGCGGTTGGGCTGTATGACCGAGCGATCGCGGCGCTGCCGAAGTTCGCCGACGTTTACTTCAATAAAGCCAACACGCTGGCGGCCCTTGGCGACGTGGCGGGGGCGGAAGCCGGATTGCGAACGGCGCTGAAGCATAATCCGCGGTTTGCGGATGCGTGGCTGAACCTGGGTACGCTGCTGGCCAAGGCGGGGCAGGGTGAAGCGGCAATCGAGGCCTATCGGTCGCTGATCCGCTGCGCCGAGGGTGATCCGCGCGGGCACTTCAACCTCGGTCGCTGCTTGATCGACCAGAAGCGCGCCGCCGAGGCGCTCGTGCCGCTCAAGCGGGCTCTCGCTCTCGACCCCAACGCGTACGATGCCCATCTCGCGCTCGGCGACGCCTTCGCCGATCTCGGCAAACGAGATGACGCTTCGGTGCACCTTGCCCATGCTGCGAGAATTAAGCCCGAGGCCCCGGAACCCATTGTCCGCATGGGAACAGCCGCTTCGGATGATGGCGATTTGGCGGCGGCGCTCACGCTGTATGATCGTGCGGCCCAGTTGTCCCCAAAACACTACTCGGCCAGGGTCAATCGCGGCTTGGCTCGCCTCGCGCGGGGAGAGTTCACGCCGGGTTGGGCCGACTATGCGGAGCGCCATTTCGACTCAGATTTCAAGAATAAGCGTTCGCCGCGACCTATCCCTGCTTGGAAGGGCCAGGACCTGCGCGGCAAGTCAATTCTTGTGACTGGTGATCAGGGGCTGGGGGATGAGATTCTTTACGCCGGCATGATGCCAGAGCTTGTACAGCGCGGCGCGGCGGTCACCCTCGCCTGCGCCTCTCGTCTTGTGCGGCTTTTTGCACGGTCGTTCCCAAATGCGGCCGTGATACCAGACTCAGACATTGATCCAGACACTCAATTCGACTTTCATTCGTCGCTGATCGATCTCGGCCAATGGATGAGGCCGGACATTTCTCGATTTCCAAATCGATCACGGTATCTCGTTGCCGATCATGGGCATGCGGATGCTTTTCGCCGTTGGTGCGACGAGCGGCGCCGGTCCGGCCGATTGGTGATTGGCTGTTCGTGGCGTAGCTCTAATCCTGATATTGGAAAGCAGAAGTCCATCCAGTTGCTCGATTGGGCAGGACTCTTCCAAGTATCGGCCGTCGACTGGATCAACATTCAATACGGCGATTGGCGACCCGAGATCGAAGCCTATCATGCGACGATGGGCGCACTGCCGTTTGCTGTGCAAGGGTTCGATCGCGATCATGATCTGGACCAGCTTGCGGCCCACCTTGCGGCGCTCGATCTCGTCATTACGGTGTCAAATACCACCGCCCATTTGGCGGCAGCCTTTGGCGTTCCAACGTGGATCGTGGCGCCAACCGGAAAGGGCGCTTTGTGGTATTGGTTTGATCGTGGCGGCTTTACCCCTTGGTACTCGTCGGTCCGCGTTGTTCGGGTAGCGCGCCACCAGCCGCGCACGGAAGTCATTGCGCGACTTTCGGCGGCAGTTGCCGCGATGGTGTCTTCGGCCTCGGGTGGCCCGCGTGAGTGATCGAATTGAATTGACGGGGTGGCCGCAAATTATTGCCGACGCTAACGCCGGCGATTGGGAAAAGGTCTTCGCCCAGTACCGCGCGACCGCTCATCCCGCTGGCGAAGAAATCGCGCTCTGGCGCGGGCTCGGTCGCGAGTTGAGTGCCCGTGGAGCGCCAGCAGCAGGTATTGTTTGCTTAGAGCGGGCCCAGCGGCTCGATCCTCAGAATGCCGATATCCTCACCGACTACGGCGCGGCGCTCAGTGGTTTAGGTCGAATAGCGGAAGCCCTGAGCGCTTTTGAAGCTGCGCACTCGATTGCACCAGACCGGGTGTCGATACTTTCCGCCCTCGGGTCGCTCTCGATGCGAGTCGGACGGCCTGGCGACGCCAAGAAATGGTTTCAGGACGCTCGTCTCCTCGCGCCCGGAGACCCGACGGTTCTCAGCAATCTTGGGGCCGCATTGTCTGCCTGCGGCGCCTGGACCGATGCTGTTGCTGTCCTCGAAGAAGCGGTCGTTGCAAAATCCGACTTTGGTGAGGCATATCTCAATCTGGGCGTCGCGCTGCAAAAGCTGGAGGACTACCCAAAGGCGATCGATGCCTACAATAAGGCGGCGGCACATGGCTCTCCGCCCGCTATCGTGACCTTCAACGTCGCGACGTTGCATGAAGCGCGCGGCGATATCGCGCGGTCGATTCGCCATCTCGATCGCGCGATCGAAATCGACCCGTCGTATGCGGATGCGCGGCGCAATCGCGGCTTGCTTCACTTCTTGTCTGGTCGGTGGCAGGACGGCTGGTCCGACTACGAATGGCGATGGCAGTGCGCCGACATGGCGCCGCAAAGACGGCCATTTCCCCAGGCGCGTTGGGATGGCCAAAATGCCAAGAACGCTTTGCTGATCTGGGGTGAACAAGGCGTCGGCGATGAGATCTTTTATGGTGGTCAGATTCGGCGTGTGGTTGCAGGCGGATTACCCGTCACTCTCGAAGCCGACAGGCGACTGGTTGGACTGCTGTCGCGCGGAATGCCGGCGGTTCGCGTGATTGCCCGTTCATCTCCACCGAATCCAACGCTTCTGTCCGACCGCTTTGACGCTCAGGCGCCGGCCGGTAGCGTGCCCGGTATCATGCGGACAAACGCTGCTGAGGTGATGGAACGTTGGTCACCGCATCTCAAAGCTGACCGAAGGCTCATCGGGCGATTCATTGACCGGTTTCGTGCGACATCCCGGAAGCCCACGATCTGCCTTGCCTGGCGTAGCTTTAATCCACAATTTGGCAGCAATAAATCGATCCAGCCCGCGGAGATCGCCGAGGTCGTTGGCGGTGTCGATGCGCAGTGGATCGACGTTCAATACGGCGACGTTGTCGTCGATCGCGCCGTCCTGGCGCGTGACGTCGGACCCGTCATCAGAACGGTCCCTGATGTCGATGTCCTAAACGATCTCGACTCGCTCGCCGCCATGTTAGCGGCCGCCGACCTGGTGGTCACCGCTTCGAATGTCGTGGCGCACTTGGCCGGAGCGATGGGCCTGCAGTGCTGGGTTCTGGTGCCGGCCAGTACGGCGAAGCTCTGGTATTGGAGCTCCGAGGGAGAATCCTGCCCTTGGTACCCGTCAGTCCGCCTGTTCCGGCAGAACACGCCGGGCTCGTGGCGCGAGCCCCTCGAAAGTCTGACCAGAGATTTGAGGCATTTCGTCAGCATCTATGGCATGAACTTCGGGACGTTGGCTGCGCCCGACAGTCAATCGACCTGAGTGGAAAGTCAGCGAACACCAACGCCGCAATGTCGGGACAGAACACATGGGCCGGTCTGACAAATAAAGCGGTTGCCGCTCACCGCGCAGGGCGATTCGCGGAAGCTGCGCAGCTCTATCGTGACATCGCCGCTCGGAATCCGACGCGGGGCGACATCTGGGCGAATTTGGGCGATGTCGAGCTGGCCCAGGGGCGGCTTGCCGAAGCTATTTCGGCGTACCGTCGTGCTGTCGAGCTGCGGCCGGGGCAAGCGCGAACACGATACAATCTTGGCGTCGCACTGAGAGCTTCGGGCCATCTTGATGCCGCAGCAGACGCGTTCCGGACGGCCGCCGCAAATGATCCTAAGTTGTTCCAGGCCCATGCCAATCTTGCCGTCATCCTGCACGACACCGGTCGCTGGGACGAGGCCGAGGCCATTTATAGCAAGGCGCTTGCGATCAAGCCCGACGACACCGAATCTCTGAATAATCTGGCGATACTGCATCGCGATCGCGGAAAATTCGATTCCGCGCGCGAGCATTTCGATCGCGCCATCGCGACCTCACCCGACGTCGCAGAGACTCACCGTAACCTGGCGCTCCTGCTCCTGTTGCAGCAGGACTATGTCGCTGGTTGGCGCGAATACGAATGGCGGTGGCGGTGTCGCAACATGGTGAATCTGAGTCGCCCCTTCAACCATCCACGCTGGGATTTCGCCGATCTTGGCCGCAACAATGGGCTGTTGATTTG
>VGEM01000255.1 GCA_016869315.1 Alphaproteobacteria bacterium
AGTCTCGGCCGAAGCAGCGCCGGTCAAAGGCAAACCCAAGCGCAAGAAGAAGGTCGAGGTCCCGAAGCCGAAGCGTGCGTCGGTCCCGAAAGGCGTCGACCCAGCCTCGGTCGATCTCGCCCAGGCGATCAAGATTCTGTCATTGCCGCGCGAAGTCGGCGCACACCCGGAGACGGGCGAGATTATTCTCGCCGGCATAGGCCGGTTCGGCCCGTATCTGAAGTTGGGTGACCGTTATCAGTCGTTGAAGGGCGACGACAACGTGCTTGAGATCGGCCTCAATCGTGCCGTTGTCGTACTCGCGGAAGGTAAAGACCGTCAGCGCAAGGGCCCGGCCGGCAAGATCCTCGGCAAACATCCCGACGACGGCAAGGCTATAACGCTCCGGGCCGGTCGCTTCGGACCTTACGTTCAACATGGCACGATTCGCGCGACCTTGCCGCGCGATACCGACCCCGATACCGTGACCGTCGATTCGGCGGTCGCACTTCTGACAGCGAAGGCGGCCAAGTCCCCCTCGCCCAAAGGCCGCGGCGCCGGACGCGGTACGGCGAAAGCCGCCGAAGCCTAGGTTTTGAAGCCTCCGAAATCGCCCGCGCCACTGCCGACCGCCGACCGAATCGCCGCGTATATCCGCGATGCCGACGGACGCGTCGGCGCGCGCGAGATTGCCCGTGCCTTCGGTCTCAAGGGTGGCGCCGGCAAGATGGCCATTAAGGCCATGCTCAAGGACATGGCGGCAAAGGGCGCGATCGTGAAATCGCGCGGACGCCGCTTCGTCGGCCGCGGTGTTTTGCCGCCGGTCGACGTTGTCGAAATCTCATCGATCGACTCCGACGGCGATCTGTTCGCGAAGCCAGCCGAATGGCCATTCGACGCGCCACCGCCGTCAATCCTGGTGGTCGAGAACGTGGGCCGCGGTCTTGCGCTCGGCCTCGGAGATCGTGTCCTTGCCAAGCTGGTTCCAGCCGGCGATGACGCCTACGAAGCGCGGCCGATTAAACGCGTCAATCGCGCCGCAAGCCGCCTCGTCGGGGTGATCGAATCCGCCGCCGGCGCCGCGCGCCTAAGACCAGCCGATCGCCGATTCCGGTTCGACGTGGTGATCGCACCCAATGACTTGGCTGGAGCGGCATCCGGTGAATTGGTCGCCGTCGAAGTGACGTCGACGCCACGCCATGGCCCACAGCGGGCGCGCGTCGTCGAGCGGTTGGGCACGCTCGCCCGCACCTCGAACCTCAGCCTGATCGCAATTCACGCCCATGGCATTCCGCATCGATTCAGCGCCGATGCGGAGCACGACGCCAAAGTTGCGGTCGCGGCACCGCTTGGAACCCGCGAAGATCTGCGGAGCGTGCCGCTTGTCACCATCGACGGCGAGGACGCGCGAGACTTCGACGACGCTGTCTGGGCCGAGGCGGACACAGACCCCGCCAATCCCGGCGGCTGGCATGTGATTGTCGCCATCGCCGATGTCGCCTGGTACGTCCGCGCCGGCAAGCCGCTTGATCGTTGCGCCTTCGAACGCGGCAACTCGGTCTATTTCCCGGATCGCGTCGTGCCGATGCTGCCGGAAGCACTCTCGAACGGCTGGTGCTCGCTCAAGCCCAAGGAAGATCGCCCATGCCTCGCGGCGCAATTGTGGATCGATGCCGAGGGCATGCTCAAACGGCATCGGCTCGTACGCGGATTGATGCGCTCGGTGGCGCGGTTGACCTACACCCAGGTCCAAAACGCCCACGAGGGACGGCCAGATGATGTGACCGGCCCGCTGATGGGTGTGGTGATCAAGCCGCTCTACGGCGCTTACCGCGCCCTCAAGGCGGCCCGCGACGGTCGCGGTACGTTGGAACTCGATTTGACCGAACGTCAGATCATTGTTGATCGCGAAGGACGGATTGCCGGCGTGATCAAGCGACCACGCTATGACAGTCACCGTCTGATCGAAGAGTTCATGATCACGGCCAACGTCGCCGCCGCCGAGACATTGGAGCGCTCCGCCTATCCTTGCGTCTATCGCGTTCATGACAAGCCCGATCCGGACCGGGTTGATTCGCTGCGCGAAGCTCTGCAGACGCTCGATCTGAAACTACCGCCCGATCGCACGCTGCACGGTCGCGATTTCAATCGTGTGCTTGAGCGCGTCCGCGGCGGGCCGCACGTGCATCTCGTGAACACCTTGATCCTGCGAACACAGTCGCAAGCGGTTTACAGCGTCAACAACGTCGGCCACTTCGGCCTATCGCTCCGAAAGTATTGTCACTTTACGTCGCCGATCCGGCGCTATTCAGACCTCCTGGTCCACCGCGCCTTGATTGCGGCGCTCAAACTCGGCGACGGCGGCTGGGATCCCACGGCCGATCCCGACATGGACAAGATCACGACACATATCTCGATGACCGAGCGCCGCGCGGCAACAGCCGAGCGCGAAACCGTTGATCGCTTCACGGCCGCACACCTTTCGGACCGGGTCGATGCCATTTTCCCCGGCCGGGTCAACGGCGTGTCGCGATTCGGTGCCTTTATCACCCTGGACGAGACCGGGGCCGACGGCATTCTACCGACGCGACACTTGCCGCAGGACTATTACGACCTCGATGAGGCGGCCCATCGGCTGGTCGGCCGGCGCCACAACTTGGCGCTACGCGTGGGCGATCAAGTCAACGTCCGGCTCTTGGAAACCGACGACATAACGGGCAGTATTACGTTTGAATATGTCTCGGGTGGCCGCGAAACTGGGCCCGGCGGGCGTCGCCCGAGTGGTGGACGGCATCAAGCTAGAAGGCAAGCGCGAAAGCGAAAGTAACGGTGTAGGTTGTGATTGATTTTCGATCTTCGTGCCGCGCGACGTTCAAGCTCGGGGCCATGGCCGTATGTCTTGCCATCCTCGTCGCCTGCGCCGGTGGTCCAGAGCCTCCGGCCCGCTTCTCTCGATTGAAGCCATTTGCGCCAACCGACCATGATGCCGTCAGCGCCGTTCTCAGAACCGGCTTCAGCGAAATCTCGGAAAAGGCGGTCATCGAACCCCGGCTCGATGAGCTGTTCCTCGCAGGCTACCGCGACTTCTGGCACTTCGACCCTGCGCTCGGCTTTGGCGCCGATGACTCGCGTCTGACCCTGGTTGGAGCCGACGGCAAGATCATCGCCAACCTCGATCGTCCGGATCAACAGAACCTGAAAGGGTGGATCGACGTTACGATTCAATTATTTGAGTCGGCCCGATGGTCATCGCCGGTCGCGCGATATGCCGATGCCGAGTCACTATATAGCGTCATGTTCGATGCAGCACTGGCACGCGTCGATAAGTACTCGCGTTACGCCGGACGAAGCAGTGCGCGCGGCAATCGCGAATCGCGCAATGGATTTGTCGGCCTCGGGTTCACATTCGATATCGGCTCCGACGGGATTATCGTCAGATCATTGACCGACAGCGGCCCGATGGCGAACGCGGGCGTGCAAGTCGGCGACACCATTCTCGCCGTTGACGGACAGGCAACTGCCGGAGTGACGCGGAATGCCGTCCAGAAACTCATGTCGGGCCCGCCGCAAACAAGCGTCCGCCTGTCGCTTCGGCGTGCCGGCGAAAGCGAGGTGGCGTCCGCCGATGCGCGGCGCGGACTGATCATCCCAAAGACCGTCAAAGCGGAACTCTCAAACGGCGTCGGGCGAATCGAAATTACGGGCTTCAACTTGCGCACGGCGAGCGACGTGGGTAACGCCGTAATAGAGCTCAAGAAAGAAGGTGCCCGCGGATTCATTCTCGATGTCCGAGGCGACCCCGGCGGGTTGCTCGATCAGTGTGTCGAGATAGCCGACATGTTTCTCGACAGCGGGACAATCGCGACGTTGTCCGGACGCCACCCCGGCGCCAAACAGTTTTACGAAGCCAAGCGTGGCGATATCGCCGAAGGTCTTCCGATTATTGTCTTGATCGACGGCAAGTCCGCATCCGCCGCCGAAATCGTCGCCGCCGCCTTGACCGACCACGGCCGCGCAGTCGCCGTCGGCACCAACACCCTTGGCAAAGGCTCGGTCCAAACTCTCATTCGGCTGCCAAATGACGGCGAGCTGGCCTTGACCTGGTCACAGACCTGGGCGCCGGACGGCTATCGCATCCACGAGCTCGGCCTGCTGCCCGGCCTCTGCACCAGCGGCGTCGACGACCCGATGGACGACGTGATTGCCAGTTCCCTCAAAGACCGGACTATGGCTGTCTCAAGTCGCGACGCCTGGCGGCGGTCGCCGATGTCGGCTGCGGAACGCGCCGAGCTGCGCGCGCTGTGCCCCGCCGAAGCCCGGCCCGATCGCAAAGTTGACTTCGCCATCGCCGAACGGCTTTTGTCCGATCTGACGTTCTATGCGTCGGCGGTGGCAACCTCGCAGGCAGCGGCACGATAAACCATTGAAAGAACTTTGATTTTAGCATTGCCGTCAGCTTGACAGGCGGGCATCCCGTTGTATTGTCCGCGCCTCATTTCAGCCCCTAGCCGTTCCCGGAGCCGCCATCATGGCTAAGACCGCGACCATCCAGATCAAACTCGAGAGCTCGGCCGGCACCGGGTATTACTACGTTACCAAGAAAAACCCGCGCACCATGACCGAGAAAATGGTCGTGAAGAAGTACGACCCGGTTGCGCGCAAGCACGTCGAATTCAAAGAAGGCAAGATCAAATAAGTCCTTCGATTGACCGCAGAGTCAAAAAAGCCCGCCGATCTGGCGGGCTTTTATTTTGTGGCGGCAAACCAAGTGGTCGCAGGCGGTTCGAGAAACTTAGAGACCGTTTGGAGAAAACTCGCCACCGAAATCGGCTTGGCGATGTACCCATCACAACCACCGTTGCGGATTTTCTGTTCGTCGCCGCGCATCGCGAACGCCGTGACCGCGACGACCGGGATCGACTTCAAGTCGTCGTCAGCCTTCAACATCTTCGCGATCTCAAGGCCCGAAATTTCCGGAAGCTGGATGTCCATCAGCACGAGATCGGGCTTATGGCGACGGGTCATGTCCATGACGTCGCGGCCGTCGTGGGTCTGCAATGTGTTGTAGCCATGGGCCTGGAGCAAGTCGTTGAACAGCTTCATGTTCAACTCGTTGTCCTCGACGATCAGGATGGTTTTCGGCTGCGACATCAGGGGTTTACGAGTTCGCTTCGACCGCGATCAAGCGACCACCCTCTGATAATCCGCTCGGTGTGTCAAACCGCGGACATTGATCGAATTTATCGGAAAACCACGGTTTTTTGGCCGTTCATGAGCACACGCCGCTCGGCGTGCCAGCGCACGGCTCGCGCAAGCACCACGTTCTCGAGATCGCGCCCGATCTCAATCATGTCGTCGACGGAGTGCGTGTGATCGACCCGCTCCACCGCCTGCTCGATGATCGGTCCTTCGTCGAGATTTGGCGTCACGTAATGCGCTGTCGCACCAATGATCTTCACGCCGCGCTCATAGGCCTGACGGTAGGGCTTGGCCCCCTTGAAGCTTGGTAGGAACGAATGGTGGATGTTGATGCAGCGCCCCGCCAACGAATGACACAATTCGGCGCTCAAGACCTGCATGTAGCGAGCCAGGACGACGAGTTCGACTTGCTCGCGAGCAATCAGGGTCAGCCATTGCCTTTCCTGGTCAGCGCGTTTGGCCGCGCTTACGGGCAGGTAGTGGAACGGAATCCCGTGCCACTCGACCAAGGATCGCATGTCTTCATGGTTCGAAATGACGGAGACGATGTCGACTGGCAATTGACCCGACTTCCAGCGATGAAGAAGGTCGTTCAGGCAGTGACCGTGTTTGGAGACGGCTATCGACGCTCGCGGCTTCGCCTCGGCGGAGGCAATTCTCCATTCCATTTGAAACGGT
>VGEM01000256.1 GCA_016869315.1 Alphaproteobacteria bacterium
CCGACAGCAGCCGATACTTTTTCCCGGTCTTTTCGTTGAGCCACTTGATGTAGGCCTTGGCGTCAAGCCACGACAGGCACGCGCCCGGCTCGTCGTCGGCGGGCGGGCGGCCATATTTAGGATTGCTCCAGCCGGTGTTTGGTTCCTTGAACGCAGTCTTGCCGTCCCAGATGTTGCAGGCGAGGTCCGCCTGATACCCGGTTGCATTGACGAACTCGCGGAACTGACCCGTCGTCACTTCCGTCTTTCCGACGGCAAACGAGTATCCGATGGTGATCTGATGCGGCGGGCCTTCGTAGCGTTCCGGCTCCATCACGTCGCGACCGTCGCGGCCTTGCAGGATGCTGCCGGGCGGAATCACAACCATCTCGGGACAACTCGGGCAGTCCTTGAACACCGTGCTGGCGACTTTCGAATCGGCCGCGGTCGCGGCCGTCGCCGACATTGCGGCTGCCAGTGTGACGAGCGTGATCGTGTTCATTCCCGAAATCTCCCCAGATGAATGCGGCCTACAATAGCCGACCGGCACGGGCGCCGTCTTGCACTGCCGCCCAGAACGTTCGCGGCGCGACACAATCACCGATCGAAACAACCCCTTCCGGAACCGGCATCGCCGAGGCGCCGGTGCACAACACAATCGAATCGAACGGCCCGAGCGTGGCCCCGGCGGTCGTCACCGCCGTCTGTCCGTCGACACGGGCGATCAGGGTCGAGGTGCGAACGTCGATCCGCGCGGCGGCCAGCCGGCGGCCCACCACGCGCGATTCCTCGCTGAACTGAAGATCGCCGGGACCGTACAGGGCGCCCGCCGACGTGACGGTGACCGCGGTAACGCCCGGCGTCGCCGCGATGCGTTCGATCGTCGAGACGGCGGGCCAGCCGCCTTCCTCGTCGATCACCAGGGTCTTGCCGGCAACCTTGGCGCGCCCCGCGAGCACGTCGCGGCCATGGGGCAGTTGCGCGGTGCCGGGAATGCCGTCGACCAGGCTCGGCCGCATGCGCCACACCATATTCGCCGACGCCGCGGCGCCGGTCGCCCACACCACCTTATCCGCGCCGAGCGTCTTGGCGTTCTCGACCTTGGCGCCCAACTTCACCGCGACGCCAAGGCGGTTCAATTCGCGTTCCCACCACGCCAGCGGCAGTTTCATCTCGTCGCGCGATGGCGCTTCGGCGGCAAGTCGCATGGCGCCGCCCAGCTTGTCGCCCGCTTCGTAGAGCGTCACCCGGTGGCCGCGCTCGGCCGCGACCCGCGCGCACTCCATGCCGGCGGGACCGCCGCCGACGATCGCCACCGCGATCGGTGTCGACGCCTTCACCGGCGGCGCCAGCTCGATTTCGCGACCGGCGCTCGGGTTGATGACGCAGCTGCCCGGCAGCGAGCGGTGAACGATGCCGAGGCACCCCTGATTGCACGACATGCACGGCCGGATACGGTCAACCTCGCCGCGTTTCGCTTTCACACCCCACTCGGGTTCGGCGATGAAGGTGCGCGCCATGGCGACAACGTCGGCCTGGCCTTTGACGATGATCGCCTCGGCTTCCTGCGGCGTGCGAATGCGGCCTGCGACAATGATCGGAACCGACAAGGCCTTCTTGAAAGCCGTCGCCTGCTCGGCGATTTGCGCGCGCGGAAACGTCATCGGCGAGATCATCTCGCCAAAATCCCAATGGGCGCCGGTCATCAGGCTGACCCAGTCAACCAGGCCGCGGTCGTTGAGATGCTTCATTGCCGCAAGCGATTCGGTCGGACCGTAACCGCCGGGATCGCTGGGAATGATGTGCTCGATGCAGGTTCTGACGCCGACGCCGGCCCTGCCGGCAACGGCATTGCGCACCGCCTCGAGCACCATGACCGGAAACCGGGCGCGATTTTCAGCCGTGCCGCCGTATTTGTCGGTGCGTCGGTTGAGCTTGGGCGACAGAAACGATCCCAGCAGATAGTCCGACGCCGTCTGGACCTCGATCGCGTCGATCCCGGCGGCGACACAGCGCCGCGCCGCGGCCGCGTAGGCCTCGACCATGTCGAGGATGTCGGCTTCGGTCATCACTTTCGGGATTTCGCCCAGCACCGGCGAAGGAATCGGCGACGGTGCGATCGGCACGAGGCCCCGGTAATGCGAAATATTGTGCCCGCCGTGCCAGAGGATGATCGAGACCCGCCCGCCGGCCGCGTGGATCGCGTCCGCCGCCCGCTTCAGGCCCGGCACGACCGCGTCGTCCCACAGCCTGATCTGATTTTCGAACTGAGTGGTGTTGGGATGGACCGGCACCGATTCGATGCCGACCATGGCCGCGCCGCCCTTGGTGCGTTCGACCAGATAGGCCCGATACCGATCGCCCATCAGTCCGCCCGCATCGCCCAGCAGCATGCTATGGCCGGGAATGACGACGCGATGCGTCAGTTTCACCGGTCCCAGGGAAATCGGCGCAAACAGATGCGGAAACGCTGTCTCGGCCACGGCGGCGCTCCTATTTGAGTTCAGGGTGGTAATCGACGTTGGTGGGAATCACCGGCGGCCTGCCTTGCGCGCGCAGAACTTCGATCACTTTTTGTTGGGCGAACGCGGCCGACTGATCGCCGGTGTATTCCTTCTGGAAATGCGCTTTCACTGATGGGCGCTGGATCGCCCTGTTCCACCACGCCTTCAATTTCGGACGCCCGGTGCGCCAGTCGTAACCGGCGGGCACGGGCGCCGGCAGGCCTTTGCCGAGCTGGCGGTCGAGATAGGAGAGGGCGTGCAGGCTCGAGGCGTGGCCGATGTCAAAACCTTTCGCCTTGCCCGCGTCGGTTTCCATCTGATCGAGGCCGCGCTGAATCTTCGGCCAGAACCAGGCGAACACCGAAGGCCGCATCGGCTTCTCGTTGAGTTCAAGGGCGACATTCACGGTGACCTCGAACATGGTGTCGGCGAGGGCGAGACGGCGGAGCGCGTCCCAGCGTGCCGGGCCCAGCTTGGGATAGAGCTTGTTCTTTCTGGATAGCGAGTCGAGGTATTCGACCACCGTCTGGCTGCCATAGAGCACGGTGCCGTCGGCCAGCGCCAACGTTGGAACCTTGTGCAATGGATTGATGGCGGCGATCGAGAAGCCATCCCGCATCGGGAAGATCGGCACGAACTCCAGCCGATCCCACAGTCCCGTCTCGTGCGCGACAACCAGCACTTTATGAATGAACCCGTGGATCGGCGAATAGAACAGCTTCATCTTCGGCGCCGATCTCGCCGCCGGTTTTTTTTTCGCCTTTTTTTTGGCCTTGGCCATGTGCGCTTCCCTTTTGGTGTGTTGCCGTCATTAAATGGTTCATCACTCGGATAGACAAGCGCAACCCCATGACAGCGTCAAAAAATAAGATGTCATTCCTGCGAAAGCAGGAATCCGGGACTTTCTTATGGTCGCGGCAAGAAACAAAAAACCTGGACCCTGGCTTTCGCCCAGGTGACAGATAGGATTTCGAGGTTAGAGCATTTCCCGGCGAAGTGGCCTTCCAGTTCGCCATAGGAAACGCGACCAAACAAAGAATCTAGAGCGCCTGCCGATTCAGACAAAATGGGAAGCGCTCTAGCGAACAGGCACGCCATGAAACTTGCCCTGATCGGAAACGGCGCCATCGCCAAGCTGGTGACCCGATTCTGCGCCGAGCGCAGCGATCGCTATTCTATCGTTGGCGCCCTAGGCCTGCCCACGGATGTGATGTCGGTCGGCACGCACGCGATCGTGCGAACGCTTCCTGACATGCTCGCCTTGAAACCGGATCTGGTTGTCGAGTGCGCAGGGCATGGCGCGGTCAAAGCCTTCGGCGCCGACATCCTCAAGGGCGGGTTCGACATTGTCATTGTTTCGACCGGCAGTCTGGCTGACCAGGCGTTGTTTGATTCACTGACGTCAGCGGCTCAGTCAGCAAAGCGACGAATCAAGCTTCCGGCCGGCGCCCTGCCTGGGGTCGATGCCCTGGCCGCGGGCAAGCTCGCCGGGATCGAGCGCGTCGCATTGAAGTCGTCGAAGCCGCCGTTGGCCTGGACTGGAACGCCGGCCGAGAAAGCGTTTGATCTCAAGGCGGTGAAGACCGCGACCGTGATCTTTTCGGGCAACGCCCGTGAAGCGGCGCTTGCCTATCCGAAAAATGCCAACGTCGCCGCGACAGCGGCGCTCGCCGGCATCGGTTTCGAGAAAACCCGCGTCACGCTGATCGCCGATCCGGCGGTGACCCAAAACGTGCACCGGCTCGAAGCCGACGGTGGCTTTGGTTCGCTCCGGCTCGAGATCATGGCCAATCCGTCGCCGGACAATCCCAAGACGTCGCACATGGCGGCGCTCAGCATCATGCGGCTGCTCGACAACGAAACCGCCGGCATCGTCATTTGAAAGCATCGCGCGCGAAAGTCACCCACGGCCGGGTCCGCCGTTTTGCACGATGCTTGGGACACGATGCCTGGGAAAAGTGACGGCCGGCGCCGTTGGGGTTGGGAGGGGGGAGGTTGGCGCCGGCCGCCACAGTGCGGCTGTCAGATCGGGAGGCTAGGGGGAGCTTTTCCCGATCAAGCGTGACTGGGTCCGAAGGAGCGAAGACCAGCCACGCTCAGCAAAAGCACTATGATGGCGGAATATGGCGACTTTCCGGCCCCCAAAATGACAATTCCGTGATCTGCGGGAGAGCCGAATTTGTGAATAAAAACAGGGGTTTGCGACATCCTGCCTAGACAAGGGGGCAATCCTGTGGATGATTGCGGCCTCAATCCTGACCGGCCGCGCCCAACATTCCGTTTCTGGGGATAAGTTGGCCGCGGGACCAGGAATCCACAGGGGGACGACATGGCCATCCACGGACACGATTCACTCAAGACCCGCCGCACGATCACGGCTGGCGGCAAGAGTTACGACTATTTCAGTCTGCCGGCCGCGGCCGAGAAAATCGGCGACGTGTCGCGCCTGCCGTTTTCGATGAAAGTGCTGCTCGAGAATTTGTTGCGCTTTGAGGACGGCAGCTCGGTCACCGTCGATCACATCAAGGCGATCGTCGCCTGGCTCAAGAACCCCTTGGCGCCCGATCAAGAGATTGCGTACCGCCCCGCGCGCGTGCTGATGCAGGACTTCACGGGCGTGCCGGCGGTGGTCGATCTCGCCGCCATGCGCGATGCGATCAAGTCTCTCGGCGGCAACCCCCAGAAGATCAATCCGCTCTCGCCGGTCGACCTCGTGATCGATCACTCGGTGATGGTCGATCACTACGCCAGCACCACAGCGCTGTCGCAGAATATCGACCTTGAGTTCGAGCGTAACGGCGAACGCTATCAGTTCCTGCGCTGGGGCCAGGTCGGCTTCAACAATTTCCGCGTCGTGCCGCCAGGCACCGGCATCTGTCACCAGGTCAACGTCGAATATCTGGCGCAAGTCGTGTGGACCGGCGAGCAGGCCGGCAAAACCATTGCCTATCCCGACACGCTGGTGGGCACCGACAGCCACACCACGATGGTCAACGGCCTCGCCGTGCTGGGCTGGGGCGTCGGCGGCATCGAAGCCGAGGCCTGCATGCTCGGTCAGCCGACCCCGATGCTAATTCCGGAAGTGATCGGCATGAAGCTGACCGGCAAGCTGAAGCCGGGCACGACCGCGACCGATCTCGTGCTCACTGTCACCCAGATGCTGCGCAAGAAGGGTGTGGTCAACAAGTTCGTCGAATTTTTCGGCACCGGCCTCAACGATCTGTCGCTCACCGATCGCGCCACCATTGCCAACATGGCGCCCGAATACGGCGCCACCTGCGGCTTCTTCCCGATCGACAAGGAAACCTGCCGCTACCTCGACTTCACCGGCCGCGACCCGGCGCGCGTGGCGCTGGTC
>VGEM01000257.1 GCA_016869315.1 Alphaproteobacteria bacterium
CGATTGCCCGGGTGCTGGAGCATCACCCGCCGTTCTTCATCAAATATCTGCCGTTGTTCGTTTCGCTCGCTGGATTGGCGCTGGCTTATTTCATGTACATCGCCCGGCCCACTGTGCCCGACACGTTGATGAACGCGTTCCCCGGCGTGTACCGGTTCCTGCTCAATAAGTGGTACTTTGACGAAGCCTACGATTACATCTTCACGCGCAACGCCTTTCGCTTCGGCCGCTGGTTCTGGAAGGGCGGCGATACCTATGTGATCGATGGCTTCGGTCCCGACGGCCTGTCGGCGACCGTGGTGCGTGCCGCAAAGCGCCTTGGCGCGGTCCAAACCGGATATCTGTATCACTACGCGTTTGCGATGATCACAGGCATCGTCGTGCTGCTTGGGTGGTACGTATTCTTTGGTGGAGCGCACTAGGCCATGACCGCGCTCGCCAATTTCCTCAACGACCTTCCGATCCTGTCGGTAGTGACGTTCCTGCCGCTGATCGGCGTCGCCATCATTCTCTCCATCCGTGGCGAAGAAGAGGTGGTTGCTCAACAGTCGCGCCAGGTCGCGCTGCTGGTGACAGTGACCACGTTCCTGATCTCGCTCAATCTCTGGTTTGGCTTCGATACGTCAACGGCTGCGTTCCAGTTCGAAGAAAAGGTCGATTGGCTGCCAGAGTACAAGATCGCCTACCGCATGGGACTTGACGGCATTTCGATGCCGTTCGTGCTGCTGTCGACGTTCCTGATGCCGCTCTGCGTGCTGGCGAGCTGGCATGCCATCGAGAAAATGGTGCGCGAGTACATGATCGCATTCCTGATTCTCGAGACCATGATGGTCGGCATGTTCTGCGCGCTCGACATGGTGCTGTTCTACGTGTTCTTCGAGGGCGTGCTGATCCCGATGTTCCTGATCATCGGCGTGTGGGGCGGCGGCCGGCGAGTCTACTCGGCGTTCAAATTCTTCCTCTACACCCTGGCGGGCTCGGTATTGCTGCTGGTCGCCATGCTGGCGATGTACATCCAGGCCGGCACGACCGACATTCCGGCGATGATGGCGACCGAGTTCCCGGTGGCTATGCAATACTGGCTGTGGCTCGGCATGTTCGCGTCGTTCGCTGTCAAGGTACCGATGTGGCCGGTGCATACCTGGTTGCCGGATGCTCACGTCGACGCACCGACGGCTGGGTCAGTCATTCTGGCCGGCGTGCTCCTGAAAATGGGTGGCTACGGGTTCCTTCGGATGTCCCTGCCGATGCTGCCCGAGGCCAGCGTCTATTTCACGCCGCTAATCTATACCCTGTCGATTGTCGCGGTGATCTACACGTCCTTGGTCGCCCTCGTCCAAGAGGACATGAAGAAGCTGATCGCCTATTCGTCGGTGGCGCATATGGGTTTCGTCACTGTCGGGATTTTCACCGGCACGAAACAGGGCATCGAAGGCGCGATATTTCAAATGCTCTCGCATGGCGTGGTGTCAGGCGCGCTGTTCCTGTGTGTTGGCGTCGTTTACGACCGTCTGCACACGCGCGACATCAACCGCTATGGCGGTCTTGTCAACAACATGCCGAAATATGCGTTCGTGTTTATGGTCATGATGCTGGCGTCGGTCGGTCTGCCGGGCACGTCGGGTTTCGTCGGCGAATTCCTTGTGCTCACCGGCGCTTTCAAGGTCGATACCTGGGTATCGTTGCTGACGGCAACGGGCGTGATTTTGGGCGCCACTTACATGCTCTACCTGTACCGTCGGGTGGTGTACGGCGAGTTGACCAAGGACGACGTCAGGGCGATGGCTGACCTCGAGCCGCGCGAAGTCGCGATCTTCGCCCCCCTGGTTCTGGCGGTGATGTGGATGGGGATTTACCCGTCGGCCGTGCTCGATGTGATGAACGTGTCGGTCGACAAGCTGCTCGAACAATACCAGCCGGCGGCCGGCGCCAAGGCGATGCTCGCGCCCGCGGCCGAGCAGGCGATGGCCTGGCTGGGAGGGCGCTGAAATGACTGCGTTGCCCGCCCTGTCGTTGGTTCTACCCGAAGTGCTGCTGACCGTCGGCGCCATGGCGCTGTTGATGATTGGCGTGTTCAAGAAGAAGGATTCAACCTCGCTTCTGACTGGTCTTGCCGTGCTGTTGATGGTGGCCGCCGGCGCGTCGCTGGTTCTCGACCCGCCCGCGGCGGGAACCGCCTTCGGCGGCTTGTTCGTGGTCAACGAGTTTACGTCGTTTGCAAAGCTGATGACGCTCCTCGGCGCCGGCATTGCGCTGGTCATGATCAATTCCTGGGCGCATACCGAAGGCATCGCCCGTTTCGAGCTGCCGATTGTCGTCGTGTTCGCCACGCTCGGCATGCTGATGATGATCTCGGCGAACGATTTCATCGCGCTTTATGTCGGCCTCGAACTGCAGAGCCTGTCGCTCTACGTGCTGGCCGCGTTCCATCGCAACAATTTGCGTGCGACCGAGGCTGGCGTGAAATACTTCGTGCTCGGCGCGCTGGCCTCCGGCCTCTTGCTGTACGGTTCGTCGCTGGTCTACGGGTTTGGTGGCACGACCTCCTTTGCCGGACTGGCGACCGCCATGGCCTCGGCCGAAGCCGGCAACGTCGGCGTCATCATCGGCATCGTTTTTGTCATCGCTGGACTGGCCTTCAAGGTTTCGGCGGTGCCATTCCATATGTGGACGCCCGATGTCTACGAGGGCGCGCCGACTCCGATCACCGCATTCTTTTCCGTGGCGCCCAAGATCGCGGCATTGTCGTTGTTTCTGAGCGTGTTGATGGGACCATTCGCACCGATGGTTGCCGAGTGGCGCCAGGTGATCGTATTGATCGCCGCGTTGTCGATGGCCTGGGGCGCGATCGCCGCCATCAATCAGCGCAATATCAAACGGCTGATGGCCTACAGCTCGATCGGTCACGTTGGATACGCCCTGGTGGGCCTTGCCGCCGCCTCAACCGAAGGCGCCCGCGGCGTCATGTTCTACTTGTTCATTTACTTGTTCATGAATCTCGGCACGTTCGCCTGCATCCTGGCGATGCGTGTGAAAGGCCGCGCGGTTGAAGCCATCGATGATCTGTCGGGCATGTCGAAGTCCAATCCCGGGATCGCCATGGCGCTCGCCATCCTGATGTTTTCCATGGCCGGTATTCCGCCGATGGCGGGGTTCCTCGCCAAGTTCTACGTGTTCATGGCGGCGGTGAATGCGAATCTGGTGCCGCTCGCCGTCTTCGGCCTTCTCGCCAGTGCGGTTGGCGCATTCTATTACCTTCGGCTGATCAAGATCATGTATTTCGACGCGCCGCGCGATGCTTTCGACAAGCCGGATTTTTCGACGCGGATGGTCATGGCTGCCAGCGCATCCTTGATGATCGTCTACTTCATCGTCCCGGCAGACCTTGTCTCTGAGGCTGCCAGCGCGGCACAGGCCCTGACGGGCCGCTAGAACAGCATTGGCGCACGCGCGGATCACGACAAGCCACGACCCCGAAAGACTTCGCTTACCGCGCGGCTGGCGGCTGATGCCGTTCGAGACCATCGACAGCACCAACGCCGCCGCGCGACGCATGATCGAGTCCGGCGCCGAATCGGGCGACGTGGTGGTCGTCTGGGCGCGGGCTCAGACTGCCGGCCGTGGCCGCGGCGGGCGGATGTGGGCAGCGGCAACCGGAAACTTATACGTGTCGATCGTCCTGCCGGCGCCAATCGACCTCGTCAGCGCACCGCAGATTGGTTTCGTGGCTGCGTTAGCGGTCATTGGCGCCATCCAGTCGATTGCGCCGGATCGGTCCCCTGATTCGGTCATCAAATGCAAATGGCCGAACGACGTTCTGATGGACGGCACCAAAGTGGCCGGCATCCTCTTGGAGACGGTGTCGATGCCGGGCCTGGGCTCGTCGGCGATTATTGGCATCGGCATCAACCTCAATCCGGTGAGGGTTCCCGATGCCCTTTACCCGGTGACCTCACTCGCTGAGCACAGCATATCAACAACCGCGCCGCGCCTGCTTGAGGCCCTGATCCACGACTTTGCGGCGCGGCACGAGCGTTGGCAGCAGAATGGCTTCGAGTCGGTCCGCGCCGCCTGGTCGGCGCGCGCGGCACGCCTCGGCGAAACCCTCACGATCGCCACGCCGAGGGGCGAGGTCAGGGGGACGTTCATCGGCATCGACGGCGACGGCGCAATGCTGCTAGACCACGCGGGGGGCGCCAGACGCCATCGAGTCCTGGCGGGTGATGTCCTAAGGTGACGGCTATGGTGCTCGTAATCGATTGCGGAAATACCAACATCGTATTTGCTGTCTTCGACGGGAATGAGATCCGCGCCCAGTGGCGGGCCGCGACCAAGAGCGAGCGGACAGCCGACGAACTTGGCCTCTGGCTGACACAACTGATGTCGCGTCATAGCATCGCCCCCGCCGATGTGAAGGCCGCCATCATCGCGTCGGTCGTGCCGGGCCGCAATTTCGACCTAACCCGGATGTGTGAGGACATCTTTGGCTTGACCCCGCGGTTTGTCGGTGAGCCGGAACTCAACCTTGGTGTTGCCGTCACTGTCGAGCGCCCCAACGAGGTTGGCGCCGACCGACTGGTCAATGCCCTGGCAGCCAAACGCGCTCACGGTGGCCCACTGATCGTGATTGACTTCGGCACCGCGACCACGTTCGACGTGGTTGATGCCTCGGGCGCCTATTGCGGGGGTTGCATCGCGCCGGGCGTTAACCTGTCGATGGAGGCACTCCACAATTCGACGGCCCTGTTACCGCGCAGGCCGGTGCGCCACCCGGGCACGGCCCGCGTGGTTGGCGGCACGACTGCTGCACAGATGAATGCCGGCGTGTTCTGGGGCTATGTCGGCCTCATCGAAGGTCTGGTCGCGCGCATCAAGGCCGAGCGCGGTGAGAAGATGAAGGTGATCGCGACCGGCGGCCTCGCATCTTTGTTCGCGGATGCGACCAAGGCAATCGACACGATCGATGCCGATCTGACTCTGCGCGGCCTCAAAGCCGTTCACGATTTGAATCAATGAAACGCGGCGCCGTTCCCCGCGGCCGCGATCTGCTGCCCGAAGGCTTGGATCGCGGCCTGTGGTTCGTGCCGCTTGGCGGGGCCGGCGAAATTGGCATGAACCTCAATCTCTACGGCTGCGATGGTCGCTGGTTGATGGTCGATCTCGGCGTCACCTTTGGCGACGACAATCATCCGGCCATCGACGTCGTGATGCCTGATCCGACGTTTATCGCCGAACGCCGCGATCGGCTTGAGGCGTTGATCGTTACTCATGCCCATGAGGATCACCTCGGCGCGGTCGCCTACCTGTGGCCGCGCCTCAAATGCCCGGTCTATGCCACGCCGTTTGCGGCGGAATTTCTCAAGCGAAAGCTTAAGGAAACGGGCCTGGAGGACGACGTCGAGGTGACGATTGTGCCCCTCGGCGGTCGCGCCCAGATCGGACCCTTTGACGTGAATTTTGTGTCGCTGACTCACTCGATCCCCGAGCCCAACGCGCTGGTGATTCGCACGCGGCACGGCACGTTGTTTCATACTGGCGATTGGAAATTCGATCCTGATCCCCTGGTCGGTGACAAGGTCGACATGGCGGCGCTTGAGGCCTTGGGGCGCGAAGACGTCCTGGCCCTGATCGGCGACTCAACAAACGTATTCACTGACGGCGAAGCGGGCTCTGAACGCCTCGTCCGGGATAATCTAACCAAGTTGATCAGTCGTTTCACAGGGCGCGTGGCCGTCGCGTGCTTTGCCTCGAATGTCGCGCGGCTCGATAGCATTGCTCGCGCCGCGATAGCCCACGGTCGCACGGTCGCGTTGGCCGGCGCTTCG